>NZ_JAKRVY010000008.1:136554-159305 GCF_023638055.1 Natranaeroarchaeum aerophilus
GAGTCGGTCGAGACAAAAGGTGGTCGCGTCAGGGTGCGGCGATCGAGTTCGAACGGCCGTATATTTATAACCGATCCCGCGGCCAGAGCCCTCGTGCTCTGAGGAAACCGCTGTGGCGCTGGCCTGCGCGGGTGTTCGATACGCCGCGCCATACGCCGTTCGTATCGACTGTTCGCCCCACTACACCAACGTTGATTACGCTCCCGGCCATAACCTCTCGTATGGCCGACAAACCGACCTCCGGTGAGATCCTCGGCGTACCGTACAACTTCGACCGCCCGAACATGCGACGGCTCATCTCGTCATACTGGGAACCAGGCGAGGGGATGCTCGTCGAGAAGCCGTTCGGGGTCGGCTACACACTGAACCTCGCTAACTGGCGCTCGTGGGTGGTTCTGGCTGTCGCCGGCGCGCTCCTGTGGCTCGAAAGCGGGAGCGGTGAGGACACCGACGAGGCCGACGAGGAACCGGTCGAAGTCATCGTCGACGACGACTAACCGACGCCTATTTTCCCCGGGACTACCGACCGGGGTGTATGATCCAGTTTGTCACCAGCAACGAGGGGAAGGTCCGCGAAGCACGGGAATACCTCCCCGAAACGGTTCGACAGGTCAACTACGATTACACCGAGATCCAGAGCGACGACCTTGAAGCCATCGTCACGCGTGGCGCACGCGAGGCCTACCGCGAGATCGAGGGCGACGAGCCGGTGCTGGTCGATGATACTGGGCTGTTCATCGACGCGTTTGAGGGCTTTCCGGGGCCGTACTCGGCGTACGTCGACGATACACTGGGTATCGAGCGCGTCCAGAAGCTAGTCGAGCGTGAGGAGAACCACCGCGCCGCGTTCCGAACCGTGCTGGGCTACTGCGACGGGAAAACCGTCGAGACCTTCGAGGGAAGTCTTCGAGGTCGGATTGTTCCACCGCGTGGCGACGGCGGCTTCGGCTACGATCCCATCTTCGAGCACGACGGCCGGACGCTCGCCGAGCTATCGACTGAGGAGAAAAACGCGATTTCCCATCGTGCTCGGGCACTGGCGGCCTTTGCGGACTGGCTGGCTGTACAGAAGTGATCAGGACCGCGGATCCCGATCCGGACCCGGGTACTCGCCGTCGTGTAACACTCCATAGAGACTTTCGGGGTCGAAGACGGTAGCAAATGCGTTCGGGTGTCTGACGCTCACTGTAACGTGGCTCTGTAGCGATGCCCCTGCCTGTGCACTGTTCAACCGTTCGTCGAACGAGAGGACATGCGCTGCCTTCCCGCGGTAGGCACTGGCGAGTGCGGGGTGATCGTCCGGTGGATGTTCAACGGAAACCCGCTCCCGTTCGATCCTGGCTCGCCACTCCTCGGCCAGCCGCTCGTTCGCGAACTGTTCGATCAGCCCCGTGGCGTCGTCCAGCAGGTGGTCGCTTGCCACCAGCTTGACCCAGGAGTGAGCACGGACGTGATCGAGCGCGTCTCGGGGTGGACCCCCCACGAGGAGGTCCGCCGCCAGCACGTCGGCATCCGCGACGACACTGGCCGGGTCGACGTCCATCTCGGTGTGTCGGTTACTCATCTGTCGGCGTCGCTCGGCGCTCCGTGAGCGCATCCGAAAGCTCCGACTCGCTGACCGACCATTCCTCGGCGTGTTCGAACAGCTCCATCCAGTTCATACAAACACAACGACATCAAGTGTCAAAAACCGATCGGCACCCGACCCCAGTCGCACGGTTGTCTGTCAACGCTCTATATATCCAGAGAGTGCTCTCGTTATTCGGCGCAGGCACCGGGTTCGGCACACCCGTCGGCGCGGGCCATGGCGTCCTCGTCGATCTCGTAGAGGCTCTGTCTTGCGTCCGCAAAATAGACGTCTTCGTCGACGATACCGATATCCTCGAGTCGCTCCAGGGCGTAGCGAACGGTTCGAGCCGATAGCATCGACTCCTCGACTATCTGTTTCTGTGTCAGGGGACCGTCGTACTCCAGTACTTTGAACACGAGCTTTGCGCTCGGCGGTAGGTCTTCGATATGTTCCCCGTCAGTGCCAGCCATCGTTATGCGTGAAGTTGTGCCAGAGCCATAAAGATTGATGGGTTACCATCGGGTGACCGCGATGTGCCAATCAGTTACTGTCCGCTATGGGCTCGTTACATCCGGATCCGAATCAGGATCAGCTACCGGCCGCGTGTGTTCTCTCGAACATGTTCTCAGATGCTGAGAACCGCGTCGGGTCTTCAAGTACTGATAGCGCCGATCAATGAGTGTACGAGGCAGATCACGATGTCCACGAAATCACAAAACCGACTCGAAAGCCAGTACGCGGGAATTAACCTCGAAGGCCAGCCACACGCCCTGAGTGCGTGGTTTGTCGTCCTACTCCGGGTCATGATCGGCGGCATGATCCTCTTTGCCGGACTCGGCAAATACGCCATCTTCAGCGGCGAGGCCTTCGACGCCGGCGGCTACCTCGCCAACGTCGACGCAGTCAGCCCCGCCAGCGGCCTGTTCGCACTAATGGCCGAGAGTGGGCTGTTCATGGAATTCGTCAACGTAATCGTCCCACTGACGCAGGTCCTGATCGGCCTCGCACTCATCACCGGCGCGTTCGTTCGCCTCGCCGCCCTCGGCGGTGCCATGCAGATGGCGCTGTTCTACCTCGGCGGCTGGCCCGCAGAGTGGCTCGCCGTCTTCGACTCGACGCTCATCTACGCCGTCGTCTTCCTGGCGGTGGCCGCCTTCGGCGCAGGCCGAATCCTCGGCCTCGACAAACACATCGAACAGCTGGACATCGGCGGCGAACCACTCATCGAAAAGTACCCCGCCGCAAAGTACATCCTCGGCTGAGCCGAGGACCCCACACGCGGCTCCGTCAAGACGGGCAGAATCAGGAAGGACGGGCACAACCGACACGACCACCGAACGTCGTACTCTCGTTTTCCGACAATCACTACGTGAGTGCCAACCCCAGCACGACGACAATTCTTTTGCCACCGCCTCGGCAATGAGAGGTATGACCGAGGAGTCGCCGGGGACAGGCATCGATGGGGAGCACGCTGACCGACCGGTAGCACACGACGAGATGGACGACAATCCCGAACCGGACGATACACCCGATACGGGCAACGACCCTGAAATGGACGCCGAATCATCGAGTTCACCACAGCCCGGCGTCCCGGATACCGATTCGCAGGTTCCCGAGGACGTCCAGAAGTACGAGAAGTTCACCAAGATGGACGGCGCACAGTACGACCGTGTCAACGAGTTCCTGCGCGACCGGACGTATATCACTGCCCGCGAGTGGGCGATCGCCCGGCTCTGTGCCGATTTCCGGACCGAAACGGGCGTCGAGATGACCAAGATCGGTGAGAACCTGCCCGAACTGGTCCCCTTCATGACCGACACCTACAGCCCACAGGCGGTCAATCAGGCGCGCGCGTCGTTCGAGGAGAAGGTTCGCACTGCAGGGGCAACCTTCCTCTACGGGGCGATGTGTGACTTCTTCACCGCCGAAGAGCTCGATGACGTGATGTACGAGGTCACCGAGGTCGCAAAGTTCCTGCTCGAAGTCGAGGGCGTCGACCTGGACGTCGAGGACGAACTCGACGCCGAAGACCGTATCTCGGCAGTGATGCGGGAGGTCCGCTCGTCGAGCGAGCAGTTACGCCACGACGCCGCCGAATGCCCTCACTGTGGCGGCGACCTGGACGCCCACGAGTAGCGATTCACGGCGAGAGGGGTTTTTACCGTGTCGGCGGCCGGATCGGTACCGTGTCGCCGTGACGCTCGACTGGCAGCGGGGCGAGAATCACTGTCCGCCATGTTCGCGAACGTTCCGGCCGACTGCGTCGCCGAACTCACCCTCCTGATAGACGACCTCTCCACGAACCATCGTGAGTTCGGGGAAGACGCCCGGCAGTCCCGCAAACGGCGTCCATTCGCACTTCGTGTGCAGCGTCTCGGCGTCGATCTCGGTCGCCTCGGCAGGGTCAAAGAGGACAAGATCGGCGTCGTAGCCTTCCTCGATCCGACCTTTGCGGGCGAGGCCGAACGTCTCCGCGGGGTTGGCGGCGATGAGATCGCGAACGCGCTCGTAGGAAAAGCGGTCCTGACGGGCCTCTTCGAGCAGGAGTGGAAGCATCGTCTCGACGCCCGGCACGCCGCTCGGAGCCTCCCAGATCCCGGCGTCTTTCTCGTCGAGCGTGTGCGGTGCGTGATCAGTCGCGATCATGTCGACAGTGCCGTCGGCGACCGCCTCGTAGACGTCCCGGCGGCGCTCCTCGTCGCGCAGGGGCGGGTTCATCCGCCCGTGAGTACCGAGTTCCTCGAGGTCGTCCCGCGAGAGAAAGAGGTGGTGGGTCGTTACCTCACAGGTCGCGTCGCCATCTTTCGCGGCCGTGATCCCCTCCGGCGTGCTGGTGTGGGCGATGTGGACGTCCGTGCCGGTGTCGCCAGCAACCTCGATAGCGCGCTCGACCGCCGCTTGCTCGGCTTCGGGCGTCCGGAAGGCGCTCCAGAGGTCGGCGTTCGCGTCAGTGCCTGCACCAACCGCGGGCATATCCTTGACCGACTCGTCGAACAGCGTCGCGTCCTCGGCGTGAACTGTGACGGTCGTGTCGTGTGCACCCGCGCGCTCGACGGCATTGGCGAACAGGTCGGCATCGATTCCCATCTCGCCGGTCGAGTCGGCGAGGAAGACCTCGCCGAGCGCGAACAGGGGGCGTTCGAACAGTTCCTCTGGGGACCAGTCGGCGGTGACCCCGCCGTTGATCCCGTAATCGACGTAGGAGGCCGCCGCAAGCTCGGCCTTCCGGTCGAATCCTTCACCGTCCGTGGTCGCCGGATCGGTGTTGGGCTGGTCGACGACGGTCGTCACGCCGCCCGCCGCGGCGCTTTTCGAGCCGGTTTCCCACGTTTCCTTGTGCGAGAAGCCCGGCTGGCGAAAGTGGACGTGAACGTCGATCGCGCCCGGAAAGAGGCGCTTTCCGTCGGCGTCGATGTCTGCTACTCCGTCGAGCGACGGTTCGACGGCCGCAATACGTCCGTCTTCGATCCGGACGTCGACCTCGCGGTCGTCCGGCAAGACGGCGTTCGTGATGAGCATGGTAGTACTGAATCGGCGAGGCCCCTAAACGTCCCGAATGTCGGTGAGGCGGTGACCGTGACGAACTGAACAAGCAGAACACCACCTTCGGTGTAACATTGTATATAATGTCACAATGTTACACCGGCTGGACGTCCGCGCCGAGTACAAGAGCTTTATAGCCACGGTTCCATTGGATAGTTGAAATGATAGACGCGGCCGCAGGGCTGACGATCGACCTCGTCGCCCGGTACGGCGTCGTGGTGCTCTTTCTGGTCTTCGTACTGGAGGGTGCGCTCGTCGGGAAGGTGATCCCGACGCGGACGCTGTTCGTTGCGGTCGTCGTCGCGATGGGGACGAGTCTGCTGGACGTCGTCCCGGTTCTCGCCGCCGCGGTCCTCGGGGCGACGGTCGGCCAGTCGATCCTGTTCGTGCTTGTCAGGCGGCGCGAGATCGACCTCGCGGCGATAGATCGCGTCCCGATCGACGCCGAGGGACTGGATCGTGCGGAAGGCTGGCTCGATCGGTGGGGATCACCGGCCATCGCAGTGACGAACGTCCTTCCGGTGGCGCGCGGCTCGTTGATCGTCCCGATGGCAATGTCGGACACGCCAGCGTACCGCTTTTCGGCGTGGTCGATGGCAGGTTCGACGGTCTACGGCGGCGCGCTGGTCGGGGTTGCTATCGGTATCGAGAGCCTCGCCGTCCTCGCCGGGCTATTCTAATCCTCGACGTCGACGAACTCGCCGACAGAGAGAACGGTCCGTGTTTCGTCACCGACAAAGGCATTTTCAAGCGCGCGAGCGACGGCTCCCGGCTCGGCAGGCCCGCCTGCACTGGCGACGCTACCGACAGAGTGCGGATCAAACGGGACGCCGAGCGTGTCGTAGACCGGATCAAGCACGTCACCGATCGCCGTGCAGTCGTCGACGATCACGATTCCCGAGACCAGCGCCGCGCCGCTTCGGACCCGCTGTGCGATGCCGACGAGCTTGCCATCCGCCTGCAGGGAGTACGATCCGGGACAGAATGCCTCCGGCGGCTCACCCGCCGTGGCATCGACGCCGAGCCCCGCCAGCGCCTGCTGGACGGTCGTCGTCGCGTCGTCGTATCGGTCACCCAGCCCCTGTCGGAGATCATCGATCGGGCGCGCGTGTGCGAACGCGAGCGTCGTCCCAGTGTAGGCCACAGCGCGCCCGCCGACGCTCCGCTCCGTCGGCGTGAACCCGCGCTTCCGGGCAGCCGCTCGGGCAGCCTCGTAGCCGTCCTCGTTGGCGTCACGACGCCCGAATGTGACCTGTTGGTGGGGCGTCCAGACGCGAAGCGCAGGCTGGCGATTCTCTGCGGTTCGATCGAGCATCGCCGCCGTTGCCGCACGATCGGCCGCGCGCGTCGCCGCACGGCCGCGAACGAGCTTCATCGACACGCGTTAAGTACTCGCACACTAAAGCCCGTTCGATGGTCACCCTCTCCGAACGCGTCCTCTCCCAGTATCGACGGTTTTCCCTGTACAACTCGCCGTACACCGCCCACGACACCGGCTCGGCGATCGACCTCTATCCCGACGCCGATGCCACGACCGTGCCGAGTCCCGTGACCGGAACGGTCGCCCTGACCCGGACGGTGCAGGCACCACCGAAACCCTACGCCGAGCGAGAGGATTACCTGATCGTCGTCGATACCGGCGACCAGCTGGTGCGGATCATGCACGTCGATCCGAGCGTCGAGCCGGGCGACCGGGTGAGTATCGGCGACTCGCTCGGCCGCCCGGTTCGAGCTGGCTTCTTCGCGCCGTGGGTCGACAATCACCTCCACGTCGGAATTCGACCGCGTGACGCCGACCCGGTCAGGGCGTCGGGCTCCCTGCCGATCGAGCCCGCAGTCGACGTCGAAGCCCTCGCGTGGGACGGGCGCGGGACCGTCGTCGAGCGTGGCGAGACGTACGCCGTCCTCGACGAGCCGGCACATCCCGCGCCGGGCGAGTACTTCGTCGGGCTGGGAACGCTTGACGGGCAAGCGGTGCTCGACGGCGGGCTGCCACACTACGACTGCGGCGGGCTGATCGGTGCGGGAACAAGCGGCCATACGGACCGCGAGCCCGTCGAGCTAGCCGGTAGCCAGGTCGGCGTCGCGACCGGCCGGGACGTCACATGGGACGACGTGACCGTGCTAGCGAACGGCGAGCCGATCACCGGCATCGCGCTGTTTGCCGACCGGGAGCGCTTCGGCGCGAAACTGATCTGTCCGGACGCCGTATTTCAGCGGGGAGAGCGGGTTCGCGTCCGGATCGAGTAGAGCTATCATCCCCGTAATATCCTGCGTGTATTGACAGGGATGTGGCTGTTCGCGGTCGGCAACGGGAACGTACCGGGCGGAGCACAGCGACGACGATATCGGGAGCTGGGGCTTCGAGTTCGAGTTGACGGCCCGATCGCTGGCGACACCTACTCCAGCCAGCGAAACAGTTCGACCTCGTAGCCATCGGGGTCCTCGACGAACGCCGCGCGAGCGTTCGCCTCCTCAACGGTGAGTGGTCCCTTCAGTACTGTACAGCCCGTCTCGGAGACCAGTTCCTCGACGGTCTCGTCGACGTCATCGACCAGCAGCGCGAGGTGAACGATCCCTGAAGGCTCGATCTCTGTGTCCCCGCTCTCGTCGTGAACGAACTGGATCGCCGTATCGAGTTCCTCACCACTCACGTAGTAGTGGTGCGTTCCGTCGACGTGAAAGTCGTGTTCGTAGACCAGTCCGAGTCCGTCCTCGTAGAAGGCTTTCGTGGCATCGAGATCCGACACTGCGACCGCGGTGTGCTGGACCTCCATGCCCACCAGTTCGTCGTCGTCCGGATAAACGGTTCCATCAGAGGCCGACAGCATCGAGTGCCTCGTCGAGGCGTGGTCGCACTTCCGCCCCGAAATACCGGACGTTTTCGAGGACGTGAAAGACCGTGTAGACGTCTTTGCGCCCCTCGAAGTAGCCCGCATCGATCGAACGGGTTTGGCGATACTGGTCGAGAAACGCCTCGCCGATTTCGGGCGACCGTTGTACGTATGCCAGCCCGAGTTCGTCGTGACCGAAGTAGATCGCCGGATCGATCACCGCCTGTACCGCGCCGTCAGCGACCACGACGTTACCGGGATGCAGGTCCCCGTGGACCAGCGAGGGACTGGGCGGTTCGACGAGCAGGTCGTCGAGTCGATCCGCGAGACGGCGGATCCGTGCGAGCCCCTCGTCAGTGAGCGAGCCGTCCTCGTGAGCGGCTCGCGCGAACGGACGCAGGCGCTGGTCGCGGAAGAACTCGATCCACGAGTCGGTCCACGGGTTCGACTGGATGAACGGTCCCGAGAGGGTGTCGAACTCGAACCCGTAGGCGTCGGCGGTCACGTCGTGAAGCGCTGCGAGGTGATCGGCGAGGTCTCGCTCTGCGCGCTCGTCGAAGACGCCGTCGCCCTCGACGTACTCCATCACGAGCAGGTCAGACTCGACGTAGTAGACGTCGGGGACGGGAAGCTGCGTCTCGGCGGCGAGCCAGCGGAGCATTCGCGCCTCGTTCTCCAGCGGACTGTCGTCGACTTTCGCGGCGACCGGCGCTCGGTCGGCGAAATCGACGCGGAACACCCGTCCGACCAGCCCGCCGTCGAGTTCGGTCACCGACCGGACCGTGGCGTCGAGTGCGGTTGCGACCCGGTCACCGACCGCGTCCGCATCCGGGAGCGAAGACTCGTCCTTCATCGTCTGCACTGACACGGCCGAGGGCGAAAAACCTCCGATTACTCGAACTCGATCTCCGCACGCGTCGTGACCTCGCCAAAGAGCCACTCGGCGTGCTCCAGAGCGTACTCTTTGTGGTCGTCCTCGATCGCCCCGATGGCGTCCTCGACGAGGATCGGTCGGTAGTCACGCAGCCCAGCGCTTCCTGCGGTGTGGAGCACGCAGACGTTCGCAAGCGTTCCACAGAACACCAGATCGTCGATTCCACGCGCGCTCAGCCAGCCGTCGAGTTCGGTTTCGTGAAAGGCGTCGTAGGTGTGTTTCTCGACGACGTGATCGTCGGGCTGGATCGTGAGTTCCTCGACGAGTTCTGCTTCCCACGAGCCCTCGCGGACGTGCTCGCCCCACTGCTCGAACTCGTCGTAGTAGTGGTTCCCCTCGAACTGCTGGGGAGGATGGACATCTCGCGTGTAGACGATCTGAACGCCCGCCTCACGGGCGCGCTCGATCAGGTCGGCGATGGGCTCGATCACGTCCTCGCTTCCCGGCGCGTAGAGCGCACCGTCGGGATGGGCGAAGCCGTTCTGCATGTCGACGATAACGAGCGCGGTCGTATCAGGGTCAAGCCTCATAGGAGGTTGTAACGGGTCGTCGCTCAAAAAGACACCTGGACACAAGTTGTCGGAGCCGTAGCATTTACAGGTTGAACAAGCGCAATGCCACGGCCTTTAGGCCGTGGATACGCGCCGTCACTAAGTGACACAATCTACCGACGATAGCACGGCCTGATATTCCAGCAGATACTTAAGCAACCACGTCAAATTACAGTTGTAATGGTCACGGTGACTGTCACCGCGAAGTTCCACAATCCATCCCTCTCACGGCGGAAAGAGTGGCAACACGCTACTCGTCTCTACCGTGACACCAAGCAGTTCTGCATCGACGGATGGGAGAACGACGACTTCGGCAAATCCGTGACCACGGCCAGCATCGACAACGACCTCTACTCGGCCATCCAGAACCAAGCCATTCGAGAGGCGAAAGCCGACCACAACAAGGACGGAGAGGTTCGCTACCGAGAGAGTCAGCCGTTCGCCGTCAACAACCAGAACTGGGAGCTCGACACGACCGAGAACGGCACGGTCGTCGTCGGCTTTCCGTGCGTCTCCCAATGGTGGTACACCCCGATAGAAGTGTACGACGACATTGCCGACCCCGTAGACCGACTGCTCGAAGGAGACGCCGACAAGAGCCGTCTACAGGTCTACCGTCGCGGAGACGACTGGTACTGTACGTTCAACATCGAATACGACGCCGACACGTCGGGGGAGACGCCCATCGGTGTCGATATTGGTGAACGGCACATCCTCGCTGTGACCGCCTACGGTGAGGACGAGTCAATACTGGTGTCTGGTAGTGAGGCGAAATACGTTCGACGCAAATATCGTTCCCTACGCGATTCGCTTTCGCAAGCGGGTGCGCTTCGCGCACGTAACCGTGTGGGTGACAAAGAACAGCGTCGAATCAAAGACTTGAACCACAAACTCTCTCGTCGTCTCATCACGTTCGCGGAACAGTTCGAGAATCCCGTCATTCGGATGGAAGACCTCGAAGGCATCCGCGAGAACAGTTCGTGGTCGGGCGTTCACTCATGGCACTTCCACCAACTCCAACAGTTCATCACGTACAAAGCCGAACGCACTGGTATCCGAGTCGAGAAAGTCGATGCGTACCATACCAGCCAGCGGTGTTCGGAATGTGGTTCGATGGGAACCCGTGATGGCGACCACTTTTCGTGTTCGGAGTGCGGTCGTGGACGCCACGCTGACCTGAACGCTTCGGAGAATATCGCACAACGGGAGGGTGAACCATGCACGGGCTAACGTTTCGGGCGAGTCGAACCGTGCTACCTCGCTGGTTAAATAGCCAGCTGTCTTCGACGCCCGCTGTATGCGGGGAGGAAGGCCCCATTGACAGGGCTGTACGCGCTGAAAAGCACACCGTTGGTCACAACTCGGTGGCGACCGTTGACGTTCCACGCGAAAGCGTACTTGAGAACCGAGGAAACGCGCAACCTGAATATCCACTTCGCGGATTCCCGCGTCTTTAGGCGCGGGAGGATGTCAAGAGCCCCAGAAGTCCTCGCGACTCCCGAGCTGAGGGCGGCGGTCAGTGGGATCGGCCCTGTCCCGATCGGTGTCATCATCGTCCTCTTGCACGCCCGACTCTGCACTCTCGTCTCTATCCTCGTCGTCCATCGGGAGCCGTTCGACCTCCTCGCCCTGCGCGTGGTTCGAGTGGACATTGGTGATCTTGACGCGAGCCCGCGCATCGGGGAGAATGCCATCGACGAGGATAATAAAGCCATCCTCGGTGCGGCCGACCCCGGCACCGCTCTCGTGAATATCGGTCACGTCAACGACGACCTCCTCTTTGGGTTTGACAGGCTGGGTCTTCAGCTCGGAGATCGGCTGGGCGTAGTGGGTACACCATTCCTTGCCACCACGGTCCCCGTAGTGGCTACATCCCATCCCCTCGATCCGCTCTGAAAAGCTCGGGCAGTCGTCCGCCAGTGGACAGTTAGCCATAGCGAGAGCTACTGTACCGGCCAAGTAAACGCTTGCGATGCGACACCCACCCCATCTGTGCGATGTTTCGACGGATGTTTTAGATACCGTGACAAATCCCGGCGTATGTTTTTGATCGTGAGCTCCCAGCCGTGCTCGACCCGGTCGAGGTGGTAACTCGATGGAACTGGGACTTGGCTATTCGATCCTTGCCGCGTTCGTCTGGGGCGGCTACCTGTTCGTCCTCAAGCGCTATTTCAACGACTTCCCGGCGACGACACTCGCAGTCGTCGTCAACGCCTTCGCCATCGTCTTCTACGCGCCGGTCACGATCCAGGCGCTCCGGAACGGTGACGGAGCCGCACTTGCGGGTGCCGGGATCGAACACGTCGCCGTGATCACGCTGACGATCCTGACAACTGCGGGCGGGTTCATCTTCTTTCTGTACGCAATTCAGGCGGGAGAAGTGTCCTACGTCGCGCCGATCAACAAGATCGTCCCGGTCTTCGTCCTCCCGATCGAGGTCATGGTCCTCGGGCAGTTCCTGACGCCGCTACAGGTCGCTGGCGTCGTCGTCGCGACGCTGGCGGTCTACGTGGCGAACTACCGGGCCGGGAGTCTGCTGGATCCGATCCGTCGTGCCGCCCACTCACGACCGGCACAGCTGGCGTTGCTGTCGGCGATGCTGTTTGCGGTGACCGACGTGGGTCGTCGGGTCGTCCTGCAGGAACTCGCGGTGCCGACCGCGATCTGGGTCCCACTGTTGCTGGCGGGCGTCCTCGTCGTCTTTCTGCCCTCTGCGTTGCGACACCCACCGGACGATCTGCGCGGCGCGCTGCCAAAACTCGCCGGGGCGGGTGCGATCGTCGCGCTGGGCGAACACACGACGACCATCGCCTTCTCGCTCATTCCAGCGAGCATCGCCTCCCCGATCGTCAACACGCAGGCGATCGTCGCCGTGATCCTCGGCGGCGTCCTGCTCGGCGAGGAACACTTCCGGATCCGGATCGTCGCCGCGGTGCTCGCAGTCGTCGGCGTGACGATGATCGCCATCTGAACGCAGTACTGGGCCCAGAACCCACACTACATATTTCGAAGCGTATTACTTCGAATACTGTAGTGTGAATCGAGGCGAGTGTTCTCCCCGTACCGGACGCCACCGCGAGGGGCAGAAAGACAGGTTTCAAGCGTCCCCTCGGCGAACCTACCCCCATGTACGAACGCATCAAGGGCTTTCGCGATTTCTACCCCACGGAAATGCAGGCCCGTCGGCAGGTCTTCGACGAGGTCGAGTCCACCGTTCGGGGCTACGGGTTCCGCGAAATCGGGACGCCAGCGATGGAGGACGCACAGCTGTACATCGACAAGAGCGGCGAGGAGATCGTCGACGAACTCTACAGTTTCGAGGACAAGGGGGGACGTCACGTCGCGCTCACGCCCGAGTTGACGCCGACGGTCGCCCGGATGGTCGTCGCCAAACAACAGGAGCTCTCGAAGCCGATCAAGTGGTTCTCGACGCGACCGTTCTGGCGCTACGAGGAGCCCCAGCAGGGCCGATTCCGGGAGTTCTACCAGACAAACGTCGACATCTTCGGCTCCGCCGAGCCGAGCGCCGACGCCGAGATCCTGGCCGTCGCGGCCGACATGCTGCGGAACCTCGGCCTCGACGCCGAGGACTTCGAGTTCCGCGTCTCCCATCGGGACATCCTCGGTGGCCTCCTCGAGGCCTTCGAGGGCGAGATCGCCACCCAGCAGGCGATCCGGGCCGTCGACAAGAGCGCGAAGATCGAGACCGCCGAGTACCACGACCTGCTCGTCGACGCCGGACTCTCCTACGAGCAGGCCCGCGAGTTCGACGACCTGCTCGACGTCGACGAGGACGAACTCGACGAACTGATCGAGTTCGCGGGAACTGACCGCATCGACGAGGCAGTGACTAACCTCCGGAACGTGCTCGCCGCCGCCGAGGACTTCGGCGTCCGCGAGTACTGTGATCTCTCGCTTGAGACCGCCCGGGGGCTCGATTACTACACCGGCGTCGTCTTCGAGTGTTTCGACTCGACGGGCGAGGTCTCCCGCGCCGTCTTCGGTGGCGGTCGCTACGACGACCTCATCGAGAGCTTCGGCGGGCAGCCCACGCCCGCGGTCGGCTTCGCGCCCGGCGATGCGACGCTTTCCCTGCTGCTCCAGCGTGCCGGGGTCTGGCCCGAGGAGGAACTCTCGACGGATTACTACGTCCTGCAGGTCGGCGACACCCGTCCCGTCGCTGCGCGGATCGCCCGCGAGCTACGGGAAGCAGGCAACGTCGTCGAGACAGACGTCGCCGACCGGAGCTTCGGCGCACAGATGAACTACGCCGACTCGGTAAACGCCGAGACGGTCGTGATCGTCGGCGAGCGCGACCTCGAAAACGACGAAGTGACGCTCAAGGATATGGAAAGCGGCGATCAGGTGCAGGCTCCGGTTAGCGAGTTCCCCGGCGAGCACGACCGACCCACGATCGAGGAGTTCGAGTAGGGCAATCCCGAGAGCGTACCTTGCGGGGCGTTCTTTCTGCACCAGGGGATTCTTTCTGAACCGTGAGAGGTTTATCTCTGTGCGGGAGAGGCACGTCTATCCAAACTGTGAACGACGAACTCTTCGGAGATATGTGGGGGCTATGCCGCAGTGAGTGAGGACCGATCCGTCGATCTCACAGAGGGGCGACTGTTCGTCCCGCTACTCGTACTGTCGGGGCCGATCGTTGCCTCCCAGCTGCTGCAGGTGTCGTACAACCTGATCGACACGTACTTCGTCGGACGGCTCGGGGCCGATGCCGTCGCGGCGCTTGGCTTTGCGCTCCCCTTTGCCTTCCTGATGATCAGTCTCGGGAGCGGCCTGACGGTCGCCGGAACCGTGCTGGTCGCCCAGCACAAGGGCGCGGGTAACGAGGAAAAGGTCGCCCGCGTGGCCGGGCAGACGATTACGTTCGTCTCGATCACGTCCGTCATCCTCGCCGCGATCGGATACGTGCTCGCACCAGCTCTCCTGCCGTACATCGGCACCGATCCGGGCACCGCGACCCACCGGATGGCCGTCGAGTACACCCGGACGATCTTCGTCGGGGTCGTCTTCATGTTCGGCTTCTTCATTTTCCAGGCGATCCTCCGGGGGTGGGGCGATACGCGGACCCCCCTGTATCTGATGAGCCTGAGCGTCGCGATCAACATTCTCCTCGACCCGTTCTTGATCCTCGGCTTCGAGAACAACCCGCTGTTCGAGTGGGCTGGGCTGCTCGACCTTCAGTCCGACCTGCTCGCCGCGACGGGCTTTACGGGCTATGGTGTGCAGGGTGCAGCGATCGCCACTGTCTTTTCACGCGGTGTCAGCGCAGCCATCGGCTTCTGGCTGCTGTTTACCGGACGCGTCGGGATCGATCTCTCCCTTGCGGATCTCAAACCCGAGCTGGACGTCGTGCGAAAGATCCTCGACGTCGGCGGCCCCTCGGGGCTCGAACGCGGTGCCGACTCGCTTGCCTACACCGGCATGACCGCACTCGTCGGTCTCGTCAGTGCGGACGCCGTCGCCGCCTACGGGATCGGCAACCGGATCAACACGCTGGTCTACCTCCCTGCGGTCGGACTGGCTCAGGGGACCGAGACGGCGGTCGGCCAGAACCTCGGCGCGGGCAAGCAGGGCCGGGCACGAAAAGCCGTCCTGCTCAGTTCGGGGATCATCTTCGGCGTCCTCGCCGTGTTCAGCGTACTCGCGTTCGTTTTCGCCGAAACGATCGTTTCGATCTTCATCGAGGGCGACGGTGCCGACGCTGTCGTCCGGATGGGGACGGACTATTTCAAGATCATCGGCCCGACCTACGTGTTCATGGGCCTCTTTCAGGTGATCAATGCGGGCTTCCGCGGCGCGGGCAGTACACGAACGGCGTTCATCTTCTCGCTGGTCGCCCAGTGGGGCCTGCGGATCCCGCCGACGCTCGTCTTCATTACCGCGCTCTCGATGGGCGCGATGGGCGTCTGGTGGGGGATCGCGTTCTCGCACGTCGCCGCCGCTGCGGTGGTCGCGGTCTGGTTCCTCGTCGGCGATTGGGATCAGGGCGTTATCGAGCGAGACGACGACCAGCAGGAAGCCAGCGAGGGGGTGGCACCCGCCGGGGAGTAAGTGCGTGTACAGGCCTCCAGCGATACCTTACTAGTTAGGAATCTTCCTTATTTGTACCAAGTACAACGCAGGAACAGATGCTGCCCCGTACGTGCTCACGGCCTGTGAGCGGCTACTCCCGACGAGGTGTTGTAGCGTGCCGTCCGGATTAAAACGCGATCTCGGACTACCCGAGACCACGGCGATCGCTATCGGTGCGATGGTTGGCTCGGGGATCTTCATTCTACCTGCGCTAGCCTACGAAATCGCCGGGACGACGGTTATTCTTGCGTTCATTATCGCGGCCGTACTGGTACTCCCGGCGGCTGCAAGCAAAGCCGAAATGGCGACAGCGATGCCCGAAGACGGGGGGACCTACATCTACGTCGAGCGGGGGATGGGACCGCTGTTGGGAACGATCGCAGGTGTCGGCACGTGGTTCTCGCTGTCGTTCAAAGGTGCACTCGCGCTGGTAGGCGGCGTCCCGTATCTCATCTACCTCGCCGGAGGGGAGTTGCCACTCTCTATCAGGGCGATTGCGATTACAGTCGCCGTAGTCCTGATTGCGTTAAACCTAGTCGGATCGGACGTCACCGGGCGCTTTCAGGTCGGGATCGTGGCGATTATGCTTGCGATAATGATGCTGTTTATTACGATCGGCACGCCGCAGGTGCAAGCCCCTCGTCTGGAAGGGGCGTTCGATCCCCGGTCGTCCGGGGCACTGTCACTGTTTGAGGCGGCAGGCGCTGTCTTCGTTTCCTACGCCGGCGTCACGAAAGTCGCCAGCGTCGCCGAGGAGATCGAAAATCCGTCGCGGAATATCCCACTGGGAATTTTCATTTCGCTGTTTTTCACCGCTGCACTGTACGTACTGGTCGTGCTCGTGACGATCGGCGTCGTCGACGCACCCGGGGGAACCCTCGGGACGATCGATATCCCCGGAGCGGAAGACGCCGTGATCGCCGAGGCGGCGAACAACCTGCTGGGCTGGCCGGGCGTGATCGCGATCACTATCGCTGCGATGTTTGCACTCATCAGTACGGCCAACGCCGGAATCCTCTCGGCATCGCGGTATCCCTTTGCGATGGCCCGGGACGATCTGGCCCCACGGCAGTTCACCGACATCAGCGAGCGCTTCGGTACACCATCGAAAGCGGTCACGCTTACCGGTGCAATCATCCTGCTGATGATCGCGTTCGTACCGATTCTCCAGATCGCAAAACTCGCGTCTGCGTTCCAGATCCTCGTGTTCGTGCTGGTCAACCTCGCGCTGATCGGCTTCCGGGAGGGTGCCGTCGACGGCTACGATCCGGACTACGTGGCCCCACTGTATCCCTGGTTACAGCTGTTCGGGATCGTCGCCGGACTGGGCCTGCTGACGACGATGGGGACGATCCCGATCGTCGGCGCGGTGGTGATCACCGGCGGTTCGATGGCCTGGTACTACACGTACGCCCACAAGCGGATCGACCGCGAAGGGGCGGCTCGTTCCGGGATCCGACAGGAGGTCAGCGCCACCGCGCTCGACCGGACCCGTGATCTGTTCGAGAGCACCCGCGAGTACGACGTGCTGGTCGCGATCACCGAACGAACCTCCGATCGAGCGAAACGCGACATGGTCCGTATGGCGACTGATCTCGGACGGCTCCGGACCACGGTGGTGACGGTCGCCGAGTTCCTCGACGTTCCACACCGAGTGTTCCACGAGGACCACGCGGAGGTGTACGATCTGGACGAACCGGAGTGGATCCGTGACGAGTCAGGTGACCGCCCCGACTGGCTCCCTGATGGGGCCTTCCGACCGCCAAAGCGTACCTCGGGCGGAGTGCAGATAGACGCCAAACGGACCGACGATCGCCCGACGACAAAGGTCGAACATCGCGAGATCGACAGCGAGGATCACAAGGAAGCCATCGTCGACTACGCGACCTACGAGGGCTACGACCTGCTGGTGCTCGAACGCGACCGAGCCCACCTCCACGAGCGTATGTTCGGCAACGAGACCGACTGGTTGCTGAAAAACGCGCCGTGTGACGTGATGCTCGTCGAGGACCGGGGCTTCGACGGTGCCGACGAGATCGCGGTCGTCGCTGCCCGCGGCACGTACGATCCGATCAAGCTCCTGATTGCCGACGCAGTCGCCGAGGAGACCGGTGCATCGATCCACCTCATTCAGGCGCTCGGCGAGGACGCCCCCGACACCCAGCGCGAGGACGTCGAGCAGTACCACCAGGAGCTCATCTCGATCTGTACCGTGGAGGCTCGCTCGTCGATCATCGAGACCGACGACCGCGTGGCAGGGCTCGCCCGCTTCGTCGGTGACGCCGACCTGCTGGTCACGGGTGTCGATAGCAGTGGGCTCAGAGGGCGACTCCTGAGCAGCCCGAGCAACCAGCTCGTTGAGTCCGTCGAGTGTACCGCCGTGATGGTGCAGGGCCACGACAGCACCAGAGCACAGGGACTGATCGGCCGGCTACTGATGAACTACGTCTTCAAATAGGAGAGCGCCGATACCGTGTTTCGGTCGCGTTCGTACGGCAACGCCGCGATAGCAACCGTCAGTCGCTACGTCCCGTGGTCCCAGCTGTTCATGTACTCCGACTGCTCGGCGGACAGCGAGTCGAACTCGACACCGTCGGCGTCGAGTTTGATCTCGGCGACCTCCCGGTCGAGCTCGTCGGGTACGTCGTGAACACCAGCATCGTACTCCGAGCCGTTCTGGGCGATCTCGCGGGCGGCAACGGCCTGAATGCCGAAGCTCTGGTCCATCACTTCGACCGGATGCCCCAGTGCGATCGGCGAGGCGAGGTTGACGAGTCGACCCTCCGCGAGGACGTTCAGGCGGCGGCCATCGTCGAGTTCGTAGGTCTGGACGCCGTCACGGGCCTCGTAGGTGTCGACCGCGAGATCCGAAAGCTGGTCGAGGTTGACCTCGACGTCGAAGTGGCCCGCGTTGGCGAGCAAGACGCCATCCCGCATAACCTCGAAGTGTTCCTCGGTGATGACGTCACGATTCCCGGTCGTCGTGATGAACACGTCACCCTCCTTTGCGGCCTCGGCCATCGGCATGACCTCGTAGCCCTCCATGTGGGCTTCGAGCGCACGGCGTGGCTCGACCTCGGTGACGATGACGTCGGCGTTCTGGCCTTCGGCCTTCTTGGCGACGCCGCGGCCACAGTCGCCGTACCCGGCGACGACGAGGGTCTTGCCGGCCCACGAGAGGTTCGTCGTCATGGCGATGTTTGCAAGCGAAGACTCGCCGGTGCCGTGGACGTTGTCGAACAGCCGCTTCATCGGCGTGTCGTTGACCGCGAAGACGGGGTAGTCGAGTTCGCCGTCCTCGGCCATCGCGCGCAGGCGGTGGACGCCGGTCGTGGTCTCCTCACAGCCACCCACGATCGAATCGATCAGTTCGGGATACTCCTGGTGGATGCGGAAGATCAGATCCGCGCCGTCGTCGACGGTGATCGTCGGGTCGTGGTCGATGACGGCATCGATGGCGGCGTAGTACTCCTCGTCGTCGACGCCGCGTTTCGCGTAGCTGGTGATCCGGTCGTGCTCGTCCAGCGCAGCGGAGACGTCGTCGTGGGTCGAGAGGGGATTACAGCCGGTGATCGCCACGTCCGCGCCGCCTTCGGCGAGCAGTTCGACGAGGCAGGCGGTTTTTGCTTCGACGTGCATCGCCATCCCGACGCGCTCGCCCGCAAGGGGCTGGTCGGCAACGAAGTCGTCGCGGAGTGCGTTCAGGATCGGC
Organism: Natranaeroarchaeum aerophilus; assembly: GCF_023638055.1. Lineage (NCBI taxonomy): Archaea > Methanobacteriati > Methanobacteriota > Halobacteria > Halobacteriales > Natronoarchaeaceae > Natranaeroarchaeum > Natranaeroarchaeum aerophilus. The sequence continues at coordinate 155,789 of NZ_JAKRVY010000008.1, forward strand.
ATGTGCTGGCGCGCCCAGTCCATCTTTCGGTGGCCGTCCTCGCGAGCGCCCTCGACGTCGTCGAGCTGCTCGGAGATCGGCTGATAGTCGCTCATGCTCGTACGAACGGCCAGCGGCTTCTTTATGCTACCGGACCTGTGTCGTGTGTTCGACTGGAAGGCAGGACTCGGGTGTCATCGCTCCGGCTCTGGGTGTCACAATGTAACGTTGTAAACAAAGTCACAATGTAACACCAGCTGGCGAGTGGGAAGCCACCACATGTGGCGCCACATGTATATGAGTGAGAGTAGTAACCCACACTATGGCAACTGGTGATGCACCGGAAGAGACGAAAGTAAGTGATCGAGGAATGGTCACGATTCCCGCCTCGCTTCGGCGACGCCTCGACATCGAGCCCGGTGACAAACTCCGCTGGAACGTCGACGGCGAGGATCTATCCGTCAAAATCGTGAGGCAGCGCTACGGAGCGTTCGAGGATGACGACCTGCAAGCGGATTTTGGCAGCACTGACAGCGGTGCTCACGATGTCGCAGGATACGACTCCGATCCGTCGTTCGGCGAGGACAACTGATGGGCCAGGTCGTCGTCGATACGAACGTCCTTATCGATTACAAAAACGTCGGCGCTGGCAACCGGCACCAGCAAGCTGTCGAGATTGTTCGCGGCATCGACAGCGGGGAGTTACCAGCGGGTGTCGTGACGGACAGTGTCCTGCTGGAGACGCTGAACTGGATCCACGAGCGACAGCGCCACGACATAGCGGTCGACCTGCGCCAGCGACTCTCCGAATCGGCCGGGTTCGAACTCGTCCACTCCGCACAAGCGGACTTTCACCGGGCTGTCGAACTGTTCGAGACCTACGACGGGCTCGCCTTTGGGGACGCCGTGATCGCAGCGTATATGGAGCGAACCGACATCGAGTATCTGTTCTCCTGGGACGACGACTTCGATGCCCTCGACCGGTGTATTCGGCTATATAGTGCCGAAAACCCGTTCAGGAGCGGGTAGATGGCTTCCAGACTCCAGGTCTATAACACGTCGTCGAACTCCTTGTTGCCCTGAATCTCGACGCCCTCGCTGGTGATATCAGCGAGGTAGATCCCGTTACCGCTCCCGGTGTCGCGTTCGGTCGCACTCTGGACCGCGCGGGCGACGACCGACCGGGCCTCATCAAGCGAGAGACCCTCCTCGTAGTACTGTTCGAGCGTCCCGTAGGCGATCTGCATCCCGCTTCCGGTGACCGTGTAGTCGTCGGCCACCACACCGCCGGCGGGGTCGATGCTGTAGACGTGGCTGCCGTCTTCATCGACGCCGCCGAGGATCGGGTTGATCGCGCGGAACGGGCCGCCGCGGGCGAAGTTGCCCGCGAGCGTCGCCAGCGCCGGGATGTTCATCGGCTCGCCGCGGCGCGTCTCGTAGAGTGACGCTTCCGCACGCAGGCTGCTGATGAACGACTGGGCACCGCCGACCGAGCCGACGAGCGTCATCGCCGCCGTCGGGTGGATCGGTTCGACCTTCTGGATGTCCTTGTTCGAGACGAAGCGGCCGCCGAGGCTGGCTCGCATGTCGGTGCCGATCACGACGCCGTCGTCGGTCGCGATCCCGACCGTCGTCGTTCCGGTCGAGGTGACGAGATCGTTGTCCTTCGTCGCTCCGTCGTCGGCAATGGGGCCAAGTTCGGGATCGAGTGGAGACTGGCTGGTTCCGTCTGGTCCGGGGATCCAGTTACTCATCGAAGCTCACCTCGTCGAGGATGCCTTCGAGATCATCGCGTGGCACGGCTTCGTAGGTCTCGGTGTCTACTGGCACAGTCGCAACCTCGACGTCGTCGGCCGTGAGATCGTCCTCGGACGTCGCCGCGAGCGCGCCCAGTGCGAGCTCGATCCCGCCGTCGAGATCGATCTCCTGGCTGTAATTCTCCTCGAGATACGCCTGGCTGTCCTCTCGGCCGCCGCCGATGGCGACCGCCTGCCACTCGTAATCCGTCCCGGAGGGGTCGGTCTCGAACAGGCGCGGTTCGCCGTGTTCGACACCGGCGACGAGCAGGGCAACGCCGAACGGTCGCGCACCGCCCGTCTGGGTGTACTCCTGGATATGATCGGTCACCGATCGAGTGAGCGTCTCGACGCTGATCGTCTCGCCATAGCGCAGTTGTTCGGTCTGGGCCCGGCGTCGGGCGACGTCGACGAGTTTGCGCGCGTCGGCCACGTGACCGGCGCTCGCGATGCCGACGTGATCGTCGACCTGGTGGATCTTTTCGACGCTCGATTGCTCCATGAGCGGCGAGCGAACGCTACGGTTCGCGGCGATCACGACGCCATCTGGCGTACGAACGCCGACGCTCCCGGTACCGCGCTTGACGGCTTCACGTGCGTACTCTACCTGGTAGAGGCGGCCGTCGGGCGAGAAAATCGTCGTCCCGCGGTCGTATGCTTGCTGTTGAGATTGGTTTTGCATTTGATTGTAGTCATCGACCGAGTGGTCGACTAACCTTACCCGAAGTAAGGGATTGTTATTTATATCCCTTTTGTAGCGCAGAAACGTATCGCGAGAAGAGCGTCTCCACGCCTATGAACCCCGGGAAGATCCCACGGACGCTGCAGCCGACCGCAACCTGACCGACGCGTCGGCTGCCGACGACGCCGGCATCGAGGGGCCGTCGGAAAGTGACACGCTCGTCCGCCAGGCCGACTAACTTCCGCTCGTGCTACCCGCGGAGTCGCTCTCCACGATCGTCGAGTACATCGATACGATCGACCACACCCCGGTTTCCACATCCTCAGCGCGTCGTCGACCGGACGTAGCGATTACTCACGAACGACAGTCGTTGGGTCGATTGCGCCGGCCTCCTGTAATTCGGCGTCGAACGAGACGAGTTCGGCGTCCTGGTTGCGCGCACAGGCCAGAATGAGACAGTCGATCGGGTAGAGAAGCGTGTCGTTTTGCAGCCGATTGGCAGTCATTATGTCGGACCCACTAGGGATCACGATGCGTACGTCGGTCGTAATTTCGTCCTGAATAGCGTGCGCTCGCAACTGCTCGAGGCGCCGTTTCTTCGTCAGAACAGAGCGCAGTTCCATGAAGTTCATCGTCGACGTGAGGAACTCCTGATCGGCATCGAGCAATTCGGTGGCTATGTCTCCCGAGTCGGGGTCGTCAGTCACGACCGCGATGAAGAATTCGTATCCAGAAAGAGCCTCATCGTCGTTCGCGAAAGGACCGAACTTCTTCGACGGAGTCGACGTCAAGTTCGGCGGCGACTCCACGGAGTCGAGTCCCGAGCGGATCACGCTCGTCCTCTGTCTCGTCGGTCGAACGTGTAAATTCGCTTGCCTCGTTGGCATACACTCCCATGGATGGAACAAAGTATGCTAACAATAAAATCGTTTAGTACAACTCTTCGTCCATCTTGCCGACTGAGAGCTATATTCGCGGGCGTTCACTCCTACGTAGGTTGTGATGCTCATTCGACGACTGCTGGATCGGGTTCCAGCGCGTTCCAGTCGATCTCGGCGTC
>NZ_JAKRVY010000009.1 GCF_023638055.1 Natranaeroarchaeum aerophilus
TGAATCACTTTGAAAACGCACCGCCTCACTTTTCAATCCTTATCTGAACACCGCCCGCCTCGTGGCTCTTGATGGCTGATCGGCTCACACCGGTTGACTGTACGCACTCGCCAGTGCCGACCTGAGCAGCACTGCCGCGGCGAGGAAGTACAGCACGACTGCGACCAGCGGTAACAGGTACGCGTCGCTCAGCGGACCGCCGTACGCGACCGACGGCAAGACGACGCTGCTCGCGGCGAGCGCAGCCGTGCCCAGTACGATCAGACCGACGGCGAATTTGACCATGGCCAGTAGATATATTCGCCGCGATGGATCAAAAATATTGTGCTCTAACGTGCCAATACGGGTGATTTCGTCGGTACGCATGCACTGACGGGACCGGTGTCTGGCAGGAAACTCGTATCCAGGGCCACAATTTCCACACATTCTACAAATTCCGGCAGCCTCTCCGGTAGTCCGAGCTGATCCGTTTACGACTACTCCACCCCCTCGAATCCACGGAAAATGAAACGCTCCGCCGCTTACTCGGCCGCTACTCGCTGCCGACTGCGGTTTCGAGACTCAACCGCTCACTCGGCCGCGATCACGTCGTCGATCCGCGCGATCATCGTCGCGGCCTCGGTGGCGCTCTCGATGGCCTCGTGTTTGACGGCGGCGGGGTCGACCACGCCGTGCTCGACGGGGTCGCCGATCTCGCGGAACTGGCCGTCGATGATCAGTCCAGCGCGACCGGTCTCGTCGTGTTCGCCGCGCAGTTCGACCAGCGAGTCGATGGCGTCGACGCCGCCGTTCTCGGCGAGCGTACGCGGGACAGTGTCGAGCGCGTCGGCGAAGGCCTCGACGGCGAGCTGTTTGCGGCCGGAGACCCCCGCGGCCTCCGAACGGATGTGTGCTGCCATGGCGATCTCGGTTGCACCAGCGCCGGGGACGACGTTACCGGTGTCGGCGGCCGAAGAGACGACGTCCAGCGCGTCACGCAGCGCGCGTTCGAGTTCGTCGACGACGTGTTCGGTCCCGCCGCGGACGAGAATGGTGACCGATTCGGCGGCTGCACCGCCCTCGATGAACACGAGGGAGTCCTCTGCGAAGTGTTCGGTCTTGATCGAGTCGGCGTGGCCGAACTCCTCGCTCTCGAAGTCTTCGAGCGCGCCGACGCGGCGCGCGCCCGTGGCGCTGGCGATGCCGCGGATGTCGCTGCTCGAAAGGCCATCGAAGGCGAGAACTCCCTCGTTGGCGAGCATCGAGGCGACACGGTCGTCGATATCCTCGCTGTTGAACAGGACGTCGACGCCGGAGTCGACGATCGCCGTTGCGGTCTCTTTGAGCTCGGACTCCTCGGCGTCCATAGCGGCGTTGAGCTGGTCGATGCTATCGATATTGTACTCGGCATCGACATCGCCAGCCTTCACGCCGAGTTCGACATCGAGCAGGCCGATATCGGCGTCCTCGACTGCGTCGGGCATCCCGTCGTGAACCGGCTCCTCGTCCAGGGCGATCCCCTGGATGAGTTCGGTCTCGCCGGAGGAGCCGCCGACCTGCGTCTGCAGGGTGATGTTGTCGCGTTCGACGCCCTCCTCGCCGCTGACATGGGAGACGGCCTCGACGACAGTTTCGGCGAGCGAATCGGCGGTGACACCCCCCGTACCCTTGCCAGTCATACTGGATTCGGCGACCGATCGCAGGAGCTCCTCGTCGACTTCGTCGTCGAGCGTCATCTCATCGATGGCCTCGTGGGCGAGTTCGGCAGCCTCGTGATAGCCCTCGACGATGGTCGTCGCGTGGACGTCGTCCTCGAAGAGGCTTTCGGCCTGTGCGAGTAGCTGTCCGGCGATGATCGCTGCGGTGGTCGTCCCGTCGCCGATTTCGTCTTCCTGCGTCTGGGCGACGTCGACGATCATCTCCGCGGCGGGATGCTCGATATCCATCTCTTCGAGAATCGTCGCACCGTCGTTCGTGATGACGACGTCGCCGGAGTCCGACACCAGCATCTTGTCCATCCCGCGGGGGCCGAGTGTGGTGCGTACGGCTTCACTGATCGCCTTCCCGGCAGTGATGTTCGACTGCTGGGCGTCCTTCCCCGACGTCCGCTCGGAGTCCTCGCTCAGAATAAACAGTGGCTGTCCACCCATGCGTCGCTGACGGTTTGCGTTTGCCATGGTAATCTACGATTGATATGTACCTTGCAATTCTATATAAATCTTGCTGAAACGGTTGCTCCGGGCTCCGATGCGCTCCCACCGGTTACCCGCTCGAACCGATAACTAAAACAGGAGCGGCGCGAAAGGCCCGCGTATGCTGGAGCTGGAACACCGGTTTCGCGTCGTCGACGTTCACGTCCGGCTCAACGCGGATCCCGGCGCGAGTATGGGTCCGTCGATCACACCGGATACGCTAGAGCGCGAGATGCACCAGGCGGGTGTCGTCCGGTCCGTGGTCTTTCCGGGCCAGCGATCGAACACCGATTATCTCCGCTCAAACAACGCAGTCGCCCGCCTGAGCGTCGACCGACCGTTCGTCGCGTTCGCCCGGATCAACGGGGTGCGCGATCCTGGCCGCGGTGCGACGTCACAGCTCCGAAACCTGACCGCCTCCCGTGAGGAGTACCATACGACCCCGGAGGACATCGAACAGTACGCCTACGACGATCGGTTCCACGGCTTCAAACTCGATCCAGTCCGTGACGGGATACCGGACGACGAAGTACTCGCGGTGCTCGAAGACGTCGGGTTGCCGGTACTCGTTCACGGCGGCGAGCGGGTCCCGCCCGAGACGATCGCCGACGAACTGCTCGGCCGTTCCTTCCCCGTGATCCTCGCTCACTTCGGGGGTCACCCCCTGAATCAGGACGCGATGGATCGAGGGATCGACCTCCTCGACGAGTACGACGACTACTATCTGGATACGAGCTACGTCCGGTATCGGGATCAACTCGAACGGGCGTTGCTCGAATACCCGGATCGTATCCTGTTCGGGAGTGGTGGTCCGAAGACCCACCCGAACGTCGCCGTGATGGAAATTCTCACGCTCGATGTCTCCGAGGACAAACTGCATCGGGTGTTCGATACCAACCCATCGCGGGTGATCGACGCACTCGCCCCCGACGGCGGGTGATCGTGTGCCAGTGTGGGCAATAGCTCACCGGCGGTCGTACCGCTGCACTGCACGGTCGTGCCGACTCGAAACGCCGTTGGGATTCCGGCGATAGGATCGGTCGGCACGACGCGCCCGAAGACCGGCGTAGACGCCAGCGAGCAGCCCACCGATCACGTCCCGACCGCTCCGTAACCAGACCGTCGGCTGGAGGTCGCCACGCGTGACATCGCCCGCAGCGTCGATCGAATCGCGTAACGCCCGCCAGAGCGTTTTGACTCCTGTCTGTGGCCGGACCCCATAGTTCTTGACGAGCCGATAGGCCCGTGAGCGGTAGCTGTAACCGATCTCCCCATCTAGCTCGCCCCCGTCGGCCTCGTACTCTCCCCTGACGCTCATTTCGCCACTCCACGTAACCGAGTAGCTCATTCCAGCGAGACGGTGGGATGCGTCGCGTTCGCCATCGCTCGCGAGATACTCGTCGAAGCCATCGAGCGCACGGATGGTGTCGGCTGTGAACGCCACATTATCGCCGTTGAAAAACGTCACGCTCCGTCCGGCTACCTCCTCCGTCGTTTCCGTTTCGGTCGTCACTCCGGCTCGGAGACGCCGATGTGTTGGTCCAGTGACGACCTCGGCACCGGCGTCAAGCGCGGACACCACCGCGTCGTACCACGACGGCTCGACCGCGTACGTGCTGTCGACGATCGCGATCGCGTTACCAGTCGCCGTTTCGATTCCGGCGTTTCTGGCAACGTTTTTGTTCCGTTCTGACACCTCGACGAGAACATCGACATCGTCGCGATCCCGTACCATCCCGGTCGTCCCGTCGGAGGATGGGCCGTTGACGACGATCAGCTCTATCTCTCCGGCGTGCTCCGCAAGTGCATCGAGACAGCACCGTAGCTCCTCCCGGTTGTTTAGCGTAGGAACTACTACCGAGAGGTCCATACCTCCCGGTTTCCCTGCCAGAGCTATAAATATCCCGAAAGTACGTGTAAAGACTCATAGTGTTTCGTCTCGCCAATTACTGCCGACCGACGGTACCGGCTTGGCGATCGGCGGTAACCAGTGAGACGAAACACTATCAGACGGTGGCGTGCCAGTACGAGACCGACGCGATCGAATCGCCAATCGGGCTCTTTCCGATCGTCGTATCGATACGACGGAACACGTTCGCAAGCGAGTTCGGCAGCGACCGATAGAATCCGTAGGGAAGGACGAAGTCGTGAGAGTCTCCGACTAGCTCCAGTGCGGCACCCTTGATCAGAGAGCGGACCTCGGAGCGAGAGTACAGCCGTGAGCCCATCGGGAGCGCCCAGTTATAGATACTGCGCGTACTGGTGTTTTTGAAGGTATCGAACATTACGTCGCCGTTCGAGACGCGCTTGATCTCCGCGAGATACTCCGCGGGGGTATCCGCGAGGTGGAAAAATCGCATCGCGATGACGGCGTCGAACTCGTCGTCCTCGAACGGAAGCCGTCCCGCGTCCCCACGCATGAACTCGACCGTCTCACCAACCCCAGCGGCATCGGCTTTCGTCCGGGCTTCGCCGAGCATCTCCGCCGAGATGTCCAGCCCGACGATATCGGCCCCGCGCTCTGCTAGCATCGCGGTGAACCGGCCGGTCCCGCAGGCTATTTCGAGAATCTTCTTGTCCTCGACGGGCCCGATCGCATCGAGCACGGCTTCTTTCTCCCGTCGGTCGATGAGACGGCCGCCCTGGGAGAACCGTTTGTCGTCGTATTCCTGGGCGATGTCGGTCGCCTGGTACCACTCCTGCCCTTTCACGCTTACCGGGAGTATCTGTCCCGGGGATAAAACGATACTGGAAACGGATCGATATCTGGGCGTCGCAGGATCCGTGCTGTCCCGTAGTCCCGTGCAAGTATTGCAAAAAACCGTGAGAGTTGGGTATGGCATATATACTCTTAATATTATTCTATTTATTTGGACCTCCATATAGCCAAGTTTTACCATTCACGACAGCGGCTGATGCTGTATGAGCACGATCACGGGTGAACGCTCGGACAGCATCGAAGAACCCCTCTCGGATGCAGAGTACCGCGAACGCCTCCGCGAACTCCCACCGAGCGCGAAACTGATCGCAAAAGTACTCGAAACCGATGCACCGCTCTCGCAGGGCCAGCTTGCAGAAGAGTCGCTACTTCCGGACCGCACCGTCCGCTACGCGCTCAACCGACTCGAAGAGGTCGATCTAATCGGCTCCCGGTACAGCTTCCGTGATGCGCGCAAGCAGGTCTACTTCCTCCACAACTGAGCGGTTCGTTTTTGTCCCCCCTCGCGGAATATTGCGTGAATGACCCCCGTTCGGCGTGTCCCGATCGACCTTGACGCCCGCATACCCACCGGATCGGCGAACGCCTACGTCGTCGGCCGCCATGATGGCGTCCTCGTCGATCCGGCCCGTCGCACCGACGCGCTCGACGAAGCCGTCGAGAACTGCACACCCGCCAAACTCCTTGTTACGCACACACACCCGGACCACGTCGGCGCTGTCGCCGAATACGCGACCGAGTACGATCTGACCGTCCTCGCACGAGCGGGCTACGAGCGCCGATTCGAGCGGACAACCGGGATCGCTCCCGAGGAAACGGTTCGCGACGGGGCGCTCATCGATGCGGGGACTCACACACTTCGAGCGATCGCAACGCCCGGCCACGCCCCGGATCATCTCGCCCTCGACGTCCTCTGCGACTCCGGGAGGGGCCTGCTGGTCGGTGATCTCGCGGTCGCCGAGGGGAGCGTCTTCGTCGGCGGACAGGACGGCGATATGCGTGGCTATCTCACCGCGCTCCGGCGGCTGCTGGCACGTGATCCCGACCGGCTCTATCCGGGCCACGGCCCCGTCATCGAGGAGCCAGATGAGATGCTGTCGCGGCTCATCGCCCACCGAATCGACCGGGAGCGCCGCGTCGAGCGAGCAGTGCAGGAGGGTGCAAGCACACCCCAAGAGATCGTCGAGCAGGTATACGAAAAATCGCTCGACGGCGTCCGTGACCTCGCCCGAAAGACGGTGATCGCCCATCTCGGCAAACTTGCCGTCGAGGGGCGAGTGGAATGGGTGAACGGGACTGCTCGCCCGGCCTGAGTGTCGAGGGGGCGTCGACGCTCGGGCCCGCCAGCCGCCGGTGGACGCGCCACTGCCCGGCTCCGCTGGCCGGCGGGAACGCGGGCCTTTTGCTCGTTCGCCCGCTCGCTATCGTATGGAGAGCCTCGAAGCCGAACTGGAGCGTGCGCGGACGCTCGACGTCGACGAGCTGGCCGATGCCATCGAGACCATCGGCTTCGAGTGCACACGCTGTGGTGCCTGCTGCAAGGCCGACGAGGAGGACCCACACACGGCGACGATTTTCCCGGACGAGATCCGGGAGTTACAGAACCAGGAGTACGACTGGCGGGACGTTGCGCGACCGATGCCCTACGGCATCGAGGAGGGCGAAGACGGCCCCGAGGGCGAGACGTTCGAGTGGGCGCTTGGAACGGACGCGTGTGGCGACTGCCAGTTTTACGAGGAGTCACCCGACGGAACCGGAGCCTGTACCGTCCACGAGGACCGACCGTTGATCTGTGAGACCTACCCATTTAGCGTCGCCCTCGGCGGCACCAGCCAGCCGATGGGCGAGGCGGTCGACGAATCGGGGATGGTCCGCGCACACGAGTGTGAGGGGCTCGGCCGCGAGATCGACCGGGAGGACGCCGAAGCGCTTGCTGGCGCACTCAAAAAACGGGCAATACGGGAACTCCAGGAAGCGATCGGCGTCCGGGACAACTACGTCCCAACTGACCGGGACGGCATCGTTGTCTACGACTCGGAAGGTCCAAAAGACCGAGACGGCGAGAAGATCCGCTAGAAGCTTTCTTCGACGATCTCGCCGACCGCAAAGTTCGATTTCACTTCGGTAATCTCGACTTTGACCCGTTCGCCGACCTCGGCGTCGGGGACGATGATCACGTAGCCCCGCTCGACGCGAGCGATGCCGTCGCCCTGCTTGCCGATATCCTCGATCTCAACGTAGCGTGTCTCGTTGATCTCGACCGGCGGCTGTGGCTCCGGCGGCGTCCCCGTCCCACCGCTCGATTCGCTGCCCTGACCGGTCTCCGTTTCGCGCTCGATGAGCGCAACCCGGTAGGTGTTTCCGGCTTCAATATCGCCGGTTTCGACTTCTCGCCGCGGGATCTCGACCACGTAGTTGTCCTCCTCCGCTCGCACCTCAGCACTGAACAGACACCGCAGTTTATCAGATATCTCCAAGGTCAAATACCTCCATCACAACCGTTGTAGTCGTCCGTAATAGTAGTGTCGGCGAAAAGACGTGCTGAATCAGTTCATCAGCGTTTCTGGCAGATATATTCGCCGCAAAATAGGCGGATCAATCCAGTCGTCCAGTCGGTGTCAGCCTCTGGACTGTCCAGTCGGGACAGTATCAATCCGCACCGTCTGGCCGCCCTGCCATGGTGAACTCCGTCAGGTGCGACGACCTTTTTCCGCCTCGGGATCGCCGCCGGCGACCACTCGGCGCAAAAATCTCGGCCAAAAAGGCCGACGCGGCAGGCCGCGTCGGTGCAGTATTATTCCTTTCAGCAGCTATCAGTCCGCACCTTTCGGCCGCCCTGCCATGGTGAACTCCGTCAAATCGACATCCGCCTCGATCTCCGCAGGACTCTCGTAGGGGCGGTTGACGACGATATCGCCCGCTCGCTGTTTGCCGATCCCCGGGATGGCGGTGAGCTCGTCCATCGACGCCGCGTTGACGTCGAGTGGGTAGGGGACGCCTGTGACCGAGCGGTAGCCGTGATCGACGATCGCAATGTCGATCTTTCGGCCGAGTTCGAGTTCGCCCGGGATACCGACCAGCAGCGGGTAGGTCCCAAGCTGTCTGCCGAACGTCTTCCCGTCCTGATGGTACTCCAGGTGGACGTCCGGCAGGCGCGTTCCGGGCGGAGCGAGCCGCTGGAGCATCGGGTTGTCGATCTCCTCGCGGACCTCGCGTTTGTACTGTTTGAACTGCTTTTTGTGATCGCGGGCGATCTCCGCGCCAGTCTCGGACATGTCGGTTCCGGCAAAGGCCATCACCTGCCGGATGTTGACCCGGCGGAGCATCAGCCCCTCGTCGTAGACGCGCTGGAGGAAGCGTTTGTTGTGTGCGAACGTCTCCTCGCGCTCGCCTTTGAGACCGTGGACGAGGTTGATGCCGGGGAGGAGTTTGGGGAGCCGATTCGGGACGTTGTTTCCTGTTGCTGGCCCATCGCCCGGCTCCTGGCCGGGCCGCCAGCCGCCTTCCTCGTTGACGATCCGCACCGCTTCGAGACACTCGTCGGCGGTGACGTTCAGATTGTTGTCGCTCATCACGTTCGGGTCGGCGGATTCGAGGCCGAACGCGGCGGTGTCGCCGGGCGTGTTGTGTTCGGCGATGATCCGGATCCCTTCTCGGGCTAGCTCCGGCCACTTTACCACCGTGATCGGGTTCATGTTGTCGAGATGCAGCGTCTCCAGATCGGGTGCGACCTCGCGGATGCCGCCGTACAGCTGGCGCAGGGCGTCGGGATTGGGCTTCTCGCCGTCGCCGCCGTACGCGAGAATGTCGGCCTGCCGTCCGAGCCGGAAGTGTTTCACGCCGTGGTCGGCGAGCAGATCGACCTCGGTGACGACCGACGGCGGGGGACGGAAGTCGGGATCGCCGTAGAGCGGCTCGGTACAAAAGGAACAGCGATACGGACAGCCCCGCGAGGTCTCCATCTCGCAGATGAGGTAGTCGGGATGGTTCGGGTGCTGTTCGACGATGAAGGTGCCGTCGGCCGCCCACTGGTCGATCTCCTCGTTCGAGCGCATCCGGTTGCCAAAGCCATCGAGGCCGCTGTCGACGAGATCGTAGGCCGCGGCCTCGATGTCGCCTTTCGCCACGAAATCGTAGTCCAGATCGTCGCGTTCAGTCTCGATTCCACCTTCGTTTCCGTCGCCGACGCCGAACTTTACTGGCCCACCCATCAGCGTGGTGCCCTTTGCCGTCCAGGCGAGTTCCTTCACTTCGTCGGGTTCGGCCGGTGTCCCCCCGACGTACTTGCCGGGGACCGTGATCCCGCCGATGTAACAGAACAGGTCGGCGTTCGCCACGTCAGCCCACTTCGATCTGTCATCGCGTAGCTCGTCGATCGTGTGATACGTGATCTGGTCGCGTGGAACGCCGGCGTCGACCAGCGCTCCGGCTGTGTAGCGCGGGTACGTCGAGATGTACGGCGGAACCCCGAAGTGAGCGGGCTCGTCGACGTAGCCGTCGACGAGGGTCACGTCGAGCGTCGCGGGGTCAGTCATACACCCACGTACCGTCTCGACGGTGAAAACCCATGCGAAAGCCGGGACGGTACTGGCCGGTTGCCAACAGTTATTTACCAACTCGGAGAATGTGATCCGGATATCCAGATGTCCGATCAATCTACCCGGCGGTCCGGTATCTCCACGCGGCGCGACGTACTGCAGGCCGTGGGCGCGCTCTCCACGACTGGCGCGGTGGCAGGGCTGGCCGGCTGTCTCGGCGGCGACGACGCGAACGGCGACGAAGAACCGATCGATATTCCCGAGTTCGATCTCTCCTCGTGGGTCTCCGCGCCTGGTTCAGTCACCGGTGATGACCACTATCCGTTCGAGTTCTTCTCCTACGAGGCGTTTCTGGCGCTCGAAGACACGCTCGGCGAGGGACCGCTGTCCGAAGACGACTACGAGGAGATCGAGGCAGGCGTAAGCGGCGAGGGCTCCCAGCCACGGCCGCTCCCCTCGCTGACTGGCCGCCCAATCGACACGTTCGGCGAGTACCTCACCGTCGACAACAACAGCCAGCAGGTGCTGTACGGCGACCACGCACCCGACGCCATCGGCGACGGACTGGTCGAAGACGTCGGCTTCGAGCACGTCGGCAGTCACGGCGGGTTCGACCTCTATCTGAGTGAACTGCCGGGCCAGCCGGTCGATATCGCGGTCGGCCTGAGCGAGACCGTCCTGCTATGGGTCGAGGACGAGTACCCCGCCGATGACGTCGAGGCACTCGCGGACACACAGACCGGCGAAACGGCGCTCTACGTCGACGAGAACGAGGATATGGCCGAACTACTCGACCACATTGGCGGGGGTGCCCGCACCCTGGGCGAGACGTCCGACCCGCTTTCCGAAACCGACCTCGAGTTCCCCGCCTTCGAGGGCCAGGTCGGGTACGGTTATGACGTCGCGCTGGACGGCGATCCGATCGACGAACGGTACGTCATCGTCTTCGAGGACGAGGATTCTGTTGCGCTCGACAACGTGGAGTCGTGGGTTGGCGGTGAGGGCGACGGCGAAGAGCGGTTCGAGCCCCATACCGAGGTTTCGACCGAGCAGGACGGTCGAAGCGTCGTGGTTTCAGGAACGCGGGAGACGGTCGATCCGTTCGTCGGGCTGTACAGCCCCTGAAACACTACGACCTCACGAACCACTACGTCTCCGAGTACGTACCGCGGTAGCCCGCCCGCGCTTCGAGCACCAGATAGATCAAGCCGACGAGCGCGGCGAGCGTTAGTCCTACTGACTGGACGGAGATTGAGCCGATGGTCTGACCGCCCGCCAGAGCGATGAGCACGCCCAGCGCGAGTACCGTCCCGAGCGCGCCGACGAAGCGCCAGCGGCTCTCGACCGGTACCATCCCGTCCTCGCCACGGAGGGCGAGATACAGGTGGGAACCGCCGAAGATTAGCCCGTAAAAGACGACGAAGAGAGCGAGGCTGGCCGGTTCAGTGAGTGACTCCGTTCCGATGTCCTGCGCGGTTGCGGCGAACAGCAACAGGAAGGCGACGACGACTGCGAAGACGTGGGCGATAGTATCGCGTGAGGGCATAATACGTTGTTTTCAGGTAGTAATAAAAAACTCGTGGTGGAGGGTTATCGACGCTGCTACAGCGCGCCCCGCTCGTGACGGTACAGTAGGCGTGGCGCCACAATATCACATTGTAACAATGTAACACCCAAGACTGCGCAGGGGACCTGCATTCAGTTTCATTGGACCGCTTGCACTGCCAGCGAGTAACCCCGTCCAGTCGAATCGGTCCGGTGTCTCACCGTACGCCTCGGTCGACTGGTAGGAGTTCCTTACCAGTCGCGGGCATTGAGACGAGTGTCTGACAGCCGTCTGACGGTTGAGGGGAAAGATAATTAACCTTCACTTAGTAAGACAGTCCAAGAATGGACTCAATCGTGGACGATGCCATCGACGAGGCCGAGGAGGGGGAGGAGGGGGCGGAGCGAAGCACCGCGACGCAGGACGTGAACCCGTCGGGAACGATGACCGACGACGAACTCGAAGACGTCCTGCAGGACCTGCAGACGAACATTACGGTGGTCGGCTGTGGCGGTGCAGGCGGTAACACGGTCGACCGGATGTTCGAGGAAGGGATCCACGGCGCGAAACTGGTCGCGGCCAACACCGACGTCCAGCATCTGGTGGAGATCGAAGCCGACACGAAGATCCTGATGGGCGAACAGAAGACCCAGGGCCGTGGCGCTGGCTCGCTCCCGCAGGTCGGCGAGGAGGCCGCCATCGAGAGTCAGGAGGAGATCTACGACGCCGTCGACGGCTCCGATATGGTCTTCGTCACGGCTGGCCTCGGCGGCGGCACTGGCACTGGCAGTGCCCCGGTCGTCGCCAAGGCCGCCCGCGAGAGCGGCGCGCTGACCATCGCCATCGTCACGACGCCCTTTACCGCAGAGGGCGAGGTTCGGCGCACCAACGCCGAAGCCGGTCTCGAACGGCTCCGCGACGTCGCCGACACCGTCATCGTCGTCCCGAACGACCGTCTGCTCGACTCGGTCGGCAAGCTTCCCGTCCGACAGGCGTTCAAGGTTAGCGACGAGGTGCTGATGCGCTCGGTGAAAGGAATCACCGAACTGATCACCAAACCCGGCCTGGTCAACCTGGACTTCGCCGACGTCCGAACGGTCATGGAACGTGGCGGCGTCGCCATGATCGGGCTCGGCGAGTCCGATTCGGACGCCAAGGCCCAGGACTCGGTCAAGACGGCGCTACGCTCGCCGCTGCTTGACGTCGATATTTCGGGTGCGAACTCCGCGCTGGTCAACGTCACCGGTGGCTCCGACATGTCCATCGAGGAAGCCGAGGGCGTCGTCGAGGAGATCTACGACCGGATCGATCCGGACGCCCGGATCATCTGGGGCACCTCCGTCGACGAGGAACTCGAAGGCATGATGCGAACGATGATCGTCGTCACCGGCGTCGACTCCCCGCAGATCTACGGCGGCAGCGACGAGGACGAGTCCCAGCCCGAGCCGCAGGGTCGGACGCCCGAACCACAGGGCCAGCCTGCCGACGGCGTCGAGGATATCGACTTCGTCGAATAATCCTGCTCCCGTTTTCCTGACGAACGCTCGAAGACCCCAACCGAGTCGATCTGTACCGAGTATCCGCTGCGCGTCGAGCGATGCACACCCCGTCCAGATAGCGGATGCGAAGGACGGTCTAGCGGGGTATTGGGAACCGATCGACGACTCCGGAAACTCACGGAGCGACCGGACAGAAGTTTACCGATTGGGAACTGAAATGGACGAGAGCGACGACCAGATCCCGGAGCGCCCCGAAAACTGACCTGTCGAGCCCGAGACGCGTCATCCACGGGTAGAAAGATAGAAAAAGGCCCCTCTGTTAGATGCCCTATACACATGGACGTCCCTCTAGATCTCACGTCGTACGTGCGGGTCCTCAAAATGGCCAGTACGCCGTCGTGGAACGAGTTCTCACAGGTCGCCAAGATCGCCGGTGCTGGCATCCTCGTCGTCGGTTTCATCGGCTTCCTGATCGCCGCGTTTATGCTCCACCTGGTACCGCCCTACGAGGGCGGCTTCCTGCTCTGGGCAGCCCTTGGAGCGTGAGATAGCATGTCGATCTACGCAGTCAAAACGACCGCGAGTCAGGAACGCACCGTCGCCGACATGATCATGACTCGCGAGGAAGACGACATCCACGCGGCGCTCGCGCCCGACTCGCTTACTAGCTACGTCATGGTTGAAGCCGAAGACGATGCGATCCTCTCTCGTGTCCTCGAGGAGATTCCCCACGCCCGGAGCATCGTCCCCGGCGAGAGCGGCATCGGAGAGGTCGAACACTTCCTCTCCCCGACGCCGGACGTCGAGGGGATCGCGGAAGGCGATATCGTCGAACTCGTCGCCGGACCGTTCAAAGGCGAGAAGGCACAGGTCCAGCGCATCGACGAGGGCAAAGATCAGGTAACCGTCGAACTCTACGAGGCGACCGTTCCGATTCCCGTAACCGTCAGGGGCGACCAGATCCGCGTGCTCGACAGCGACGAACGGTAACTATAACGAACCGCTGTCGTTCAACCGCTCGACAACCTGCTGGAGATCGGCTGTCGCTTCGACTTCGTCCTTTACTTCTTCGCGCTCGCGGACGTCGTCGGAGTTCGCATCGTACGCGCGCACGTACTCGGCGCGAGTGTGTTCGTTAAACGCGTGTCTGAGCGCCAGATAGCCGTCGGGGACGACAACGCCACAGACCTTGCACTCGCGGCGCTGGTGCTCGCTCGTCTGATGGATGATCGCGTCCTCGATCTCCTCGAACACCTCGCCACAGCCGTCAATCCCGCATGCCCAGGTCATTACTGCACGCGTCTCCCGGCAGGGGCTAAAACCCTTCGGCACTCAGACTCGCTCGCGGTCGAGTGCCTGTGCCCGCTCGCTGATCCAGCCGACCCCGGCGAGTTCGTAGGGGCGGTCGAGCAGCCACATATAGAGGACGATCCCCTGGACAAGGAAGACGTTTGTCAGGAGGAAAAACAGCGCCTCCTCGATCGGGAGGCCAAGGATCGAGAGGCCGATCGTGTGTGTCTCCGAAATCGACCAGATACCCAGCTCGATCGCGATCCGATCGGCGATCCAGAGGTATAGCGTCGGGACCGCAAGCGCCACCGCGACGAGTCGTGGGACTTCTTTTATCAGATACGTGATTCCGAACGCCCACTGGATGGCGAGGATCGGTCCCGCCCAAAACAGTAGCGACCCGAGATAGAACGTCGACGTGGTTGCCATGAGGAAATAGCCGAGAATACAGATCGAGAGACCACCAGCCGCTCCCGCGAGCCGATGTGACAGTGGAATCAGTAGCGACCGGTCTTCGACAGTCAGGAACTGGAACAGCCAGAACGCAGTCAGGATCGGCTGCAGGATGAAAAACAGGTACTCCTCGATCGGCGTGTACCAGATCGTTCCGAGTACCGCGCCGTCGCCGTACCACCAGACGCCTCTGGGAATCATAACGTTCGTCCACGGTGTCGTGTAGACGACGGCGAGAAACAGCATAATGGCGAGCCCGGAGAGCGGGGCACGTCCCCAGCTCGCAGTCTCCCGGCGTGCAGCAAGCCAGCCGAGCACGAGCAGTGGGGGGATAATAAACACCAGATGAAAACCCATGTAGGTGAGTGGGACGCTCATCGCCAATCACCGGCCTGCGGTCGCGAGCGCAACGGTGGCGAACCGATGCCAGTGCTCGGACGACACGCGCCCAGACTTGGGCAGGGGCTCTGCCGGTGATTGACACTCATCGTCGGTATGTCTGTTTTCAAATAGTGAAAAGCACTGATCCTTACTAGTTAGGTTCTATGATCAGTTCGACCAGCTTCTGTTCTGCCGCACGCAGGTGCTGGTGAAAGGTCTGACGCGTGATTCCCATCGTCTCGGCGACTTCTTCACCATCGACTTCGCGTGGCCATTCGAAGTAGCCGTTCATATGGGCAGCTTTCAGTGCTGTCATCTGTCGGTTCGTGAGCCGATTCTCGATGTCCGTACTGCACTCGTTGAAACTCTCTTTGCGTCCCTCGCGTTCGTGTTTCGATCTGAGTTCGATCCGGTCGTACTCGGATTCCAGCAGTTCGAGGATCGACCTGACGTCGTATTCCGGTGGAACCTCGAGCGAGATGGTTGCTCGGGAGGGTTCAGCGCGTATTTTCAGCACGGATGCACCGTAGTCGGCCAGTGTGTCGAACGGTTCCGTGGAGCTGACTCCGATCGCAAACTGATGACCGTCGTCTGTCTCGGAGATCCTCCGGACGCTCTCGACATCCGGTAGAGAGAGCAGTTCCTCGACCTCTCCTCCGATCTGTGGCACCTGTATATATATTTCAGAGCCCTTCTCACCGACCAGACCGATATACTCTATCTCGGAATCGATCGCACCGGCGAATGCGGAGAGCAAAAACGTCTCGTCGTACAGCTCCAGTTCGAGTTCGATGACGCTGGAAGTAGTCAGTATTCGCGCTGTTTCGACGGTGTTGAGTCCGCTAGCGATCATCTGTCCGATCGACTCGAACAGCTGCGCTTCGCGGCTGTCGAGGGCGTTATCCCCTTCGGCGTAGACCCCGAGCGCACCGTACTGTTTCTGCTGGTATATCAACGGGACGACCGTAAGCCGCCGTGCGCCGACTGATTCTGGCGCAAGCACAGCGTCCGTTTCGGAGCCGATCGTACAGGTTTCGACAGTTCCTGACTCGATTGCATCTCCAACGGCAGCCGGCATCGAGTCGAGCTCGATCTTCGACTCGATGCCCTCGACCGTCCCCGAGTACGAAGAGAGCTCGAACTGCGTGTCGGTCGGGTTCGTTCTTCCGATCCAGCTGGCGACGTAGTTCTCCGAATCGACGACCTCGTCACAGACCGACTGAACGATCACTTCTCGGTCGTTTTCCTCGACGAGGATGCGTGAAATATCGCTGAGCAATCCGTTGACCCGCATGATGATCCGCTGGAGTACTGTCCGTTCGGCAGCCAGCTTCTCAGCGCGCTGCTCTGCGAGCTGTTTGGTCCTCTTGCGGTCCGTGACGTCGTTCTGGAACCCGACGTAATGAGCGAGATTGCCGTCATTATCGTAGATTGGTGCCACCGTTAGTTCGTTCCAGAACGGTGTACCGTCGCTCCGGTAGTTGCGTATTTCCACCGTGACCTGCTCTTCGTCCTCGATTGCGTCAGCGAGTTCGCCGACGACTTCCGGGTCCGTCCCCGGACCCTGTAGGAGTCGAGGGTTGCGACCGAGCATCTGCTCTTCGTCGTAGCCGGTCAGCTCTGACCAGGCCTCGTTGACGAATACGAGCGGGTTGCCGGGCAGCGAGGGATCGCTCATCGTCACTCCGATCGGCGATTCCTGTACTGCTCGCGAAATCTCCTCTACCGTCGGTCGGTTCGCTTCGATTTCTTCCCTGTTAACCGGCTTTGCTCCCCTGGTGGTCACCTCATTGACTTCGATACGCAGCTGTTCGAGCGACGCCGACCCATTCTTCCGGAGAAACCGGCTCACGCCGTTCTCGAACGCGCGAGTCGTAATCTCCTGTTGCTCCGAATTGGTAAAGAGGATCACCGGCAGCTCCGGGTGTGTCTCCCTGACTGCTGACAACAGCGACAGTCCGTCGTCGCCCGGCAGGTCGTGCTCGCTGACGAGACAGTCGAACTGCCGTGCGGATAGTTTGGCGAGAGCTGCTGTAGCTTGTTCGACATGTTCGACCTGACAGCCAGCGTCCTCCAGGGTGGCTACTACTCGTTGGGCACCACCCTCCGGATGGACCAGCAGCGTTTGGGCGGTAGACATAGTTATACGTTGGTTCGCATCGGGTAATACCTTCCGGCAGTTTTTGCTACCCACGAACCGAACTCCGTTGTCGAGTAGCTGCTGGTCGCTGTTTTGCTCTGCACGGTGGGCAGCCGCATCCCCCAGTGCAAACTGAAATCATACTAGTAAGGTCATGTTGTTATTATGTCCAACTCCCCCATTCCCAACGTATTATGTTAGAGGCGATAGCCGGTGATGCGGCCGCGATAGCACAGTTCGGGACGTTCCTCGAGATGACCCAGCCAGAAATCTTCGAGGCAGTGCAGGATGACGCGTTGCTTAGCGCCTCGTTCTGGGTAAACATCGCGCTTGCCGGGCTGTCAATCCTGCTGTTCGTGTATATGGGGCGTAACGTCGAAGATCCACGATCCCAGCTGATCTTCGTCGCGACGCTGATGGTTCCGCTCGTCTCCATCTCCAGCTACACCGGACTTGTGTCCGGTCTGACGATCAGTTTCCTGGAGATGCCGGCGAATCACGCACTCGGGGGCGAAGAAGTACTAACCATGTGGGGCCGCTACCTCACCTGGGCACTGTCGACACCGATGATCCTGCTCGCACTCGGCTTGCTTGCAGGCTCTAACGTAACCGATCTGTTCACGGCGATTGTCGCTGACATCGGGATGTGTGTGACCGGGCTCGCCGCCGCGCTGACCGTGTCCTCTCACGGTCTGCGCTGGTTCTGGTACTTCATCAGCTGCATGTTCTTCCTGGTCGTCCTCTACGTCCTGTTGGTCAAGTGGCCGGAGGACGCCAAGGCGAACGGAACGGATGAAATCTTCAACACGCTGAAGATTCTCACCGTCGCGATGTGGCTCGGCTACCCGATCTTCTGGGCACTCGGTGCCGAGGGGATCGCGATCATCGAGAGCGTTGCAATTACGTCGTGGGCCTACAGTGGCCTCGACATCGTCGCGAAGTACATCTTCGCGTTCCTGCTACTGAACTGGGTCGTCAACAACGAGTCGATTATCGCCGACATGCCGACGCTCGGCTCCGGCTCCGCCGCATCGGGCGCGGCCCCTGCTGACGACTGATCGGACCCGGATTCGACGAGTCGCCTTTTTTATTGTCGCGCTCCAGAGTACCTACTGATGAGTGACACTTCCAGCCCTACTGCAGAGCGACTCGTGGCAGCGCTTGCTGGGCGGCGGTTAGAGGGGGCCGCTAGGCTGGCACTTCTTCCGGGCTGGATCACGCTCCTTGCGACCTCGGTCCTTGTCACGATCGTCGGGACGGAGATTCCGCTTTCGATACAGTTGGCCCCACTATTCTTGAGCGTCCTCCTGCTGGGACTTCCCCACGGTGCGGTCGACCATCTCGTCACTCCCCGTGCGAGAGGAACGGCTCTGACGATTCGGTCGATGGCCGAGGTCGGTGTGGTCTACGCCGTCCTCGGCAGTGGCTACGCTGTCGTCTGGTTTCTCTCGCCTGCCGCCGCGTTCGTTTTCTTTATCCTGCTCACCTGGTTCCACTGGGGGCAAGGGGACATCCACCCGGTTCGCGAACTCGTCGGCGGCAACCACGTCCGGGGTCCCGGTGGGACGGCACTGACCGCTCTCGTCCGCGGCGGCGCACCGATGCTAGTGCCGCTGGTCGCGTTCCCGGGTGAGTACCGACGCGTCGCCGAGTGGATCGTCGGCGTCGTCGACCCGGGCGCTGTCGGCGCTCTGGATCCGTTCTTTACTGCCGAGGCACGGCTCCTGGTGGCCGCGCTGTACGGGGCACTCGTCGTCGGTGCGCTCTCGCTCGGGTGGGTCCGCAGGACGGATTCTCGTCCGTGGCGGATCGATGCTGTCGAAACCGGATTACTGGTCGGGTTTTTTGCTACCGTCCCACCACTGCTTGCGATCGGCCTGTACTTCTGTTTCTGGCACTCGCTTCGACACATCGTCCGGTTCCTGTTGCTGGACGAGCACGTGGAGAGCGAGATTGCCGATGGGGCCGTCGTCACTCCACTGTCCCGGTTTGCCCGCGACGCTGCCCCGCTGACGGCGCTTTCGCTCGTGTTCGGTGTCGCGCTCTACCTGTTGCTGCCGGGAGCCGCAACCGATCCCGGGAGCCTGATGGGGGTCTATCTGGTCTTTATCGCCGTGCTAACGCTCCCACACGTTGCCTTCGTTTCCGTCCTCGATTACTACGATGGGTTCTGGCGATGACCGGATACCGGAACCGCTAATTCGGGACGACCGAAATTCGGGACTGTGACCGAACGCGATGGGACCCGGGTCGATTGCCACGTGAAAATACTCGACGACGGCGTCGCCGAGCGGGCAAAGGCACGCGGGATTGACGTACTCGTGTACGCTCCTCATTTCATGCCCTTGCCCGAGATAGAGCGCCGAGCGGATCGCTTTTCGGACGACGAACTGCTCGTGGTTCCCGCCCGCGAGGTGTTCACCGGCTCGTGGCGCGATCGCAAACACGTCCTCGCGATGGGACTGTCCGAGCCGATTCCCGACTTCATCTCGCTCGATGGTGCGATGACAGAACTCGCTCGGCAGGACGCCACTGTGATCGTGCCCCATCCCGAGTTTCTCACGGTTGGACTATCCGCAGACGACGTCGTGGCCCACCGTGAGCGGATCGACGCCGTCGAGGTATGCAATCTGAAACACTGGCCACGACACACCACCCGGGCCCGCGAGATTGCGCGTGCCGTTGACGCTCCGGTTACCGCGTCCTCGTATGCTCACCTCCCTGGCTCTGTCGGCCTGGCGTGGACGACGTTCGACCACGAAATCGGAACTCAGGACGAACTGTGTGCTGCACTGCAGGACGGCGTTTCACGCCAGGCCTGTCGTCGTCAAGGGTGGAGCTCCCGGCTCCAGTCGGTCGCGGAGTTCGCACATCTCGGCTGGGAGAACACCGGCAAGAAGTTCGATCGGATCGTTCTCTCGGGGACGGAAGCGACACATCCAGACCGACCACTGTACGAGGGACGATTTGACGACGTTTCGGTGTACTAGACGCCGATTGATGACCGCGCAGCGTCGAGCGCCATCAGCGGGACATCGTAGATGATCACTGCCGCGACGACGAGCTCGGCCAGCGTAACCACGACCGTCATCAGCGTCGAACGATTGCTGCTCACCGCGACGCCGACCGGGAGACCGAACTCCTTCTTCCAGATCGGGTAAAACAGCGCAATGCCACGCTTGCTCCCCGCTATATCGAGCACATAATGTGTCAACACGCCGATCCAGACGTACTGGAGGTTCCCGTCGAAAAAGTACGGGAACGCAACGAACAGTGCCAGAATCGGGAGGTTGTGCAGCGTTTTCCGGTGCTTCCCGAAGTCCGTATCGACGTCGGGGAACAGCGCGCCGAGCGTGACGGGAATGCCGACTGCGACCATCGTAATAAACGTGGTCTCGTCACCGGCGGGCTCGAGCAGGTACGCGAGACCGATGCTCAGGAAGACGGCGTTGAGCACGTGTCCTTTTTTGTTCATTTGGGTGTACTCGGTGTCTCCGGCCGCCCGCCGAATGATACTTTCCCTTCGTGTCGTACTACTGGCTGGATACTTACGGTTGGTTTCGGAGTTCCGTGAGAACATCGTCAAGCGCCTGTCTGACGGTCGCGGCACGAACCGTCGACCGGTCGCCCTCGAATTCGTAGCGTGAGACCGTTGTGTACGACTCGTTCGTGTCCCACGGCCCGGCGTACGCGACGGCGATATACACCGTCCCGACAGGAGTCTCCTCGGTTCCGCCGCCCGGCCCCGCGACGCCGGTTATACCCACGCCCCAGGTCACGTCAGCAGTATCCCGAACGCCGCTGGCCATCTGTCGGGCGACCGGTTCGCTGACCGCGCCGTAGTCGTCGAGATCCTCACGGTTGACCCCCAGTAGTTGCCGCTTTGCGTCGTACGCGTAGGTGACAAGCGAGCGGTCGAAGTAGTCACTGGAACCGGGGACTGCCGTCAGCGCTGCGCCCATGAGTCCGCCGGTACATGACTCTGCGGTGGCAATGGTGGCGTCTCGGTCACGGAGCTCGTCACCGAGTTCGGCGGCGAGATCAGTCCCGGGTGGTTTCGTGCTGTCGTCCGGTTCGTTCATACCGGCGAATCGGTCGGCACCGTCTTGAATCCACGTCGTCTCGAAAGAGACTCCTGTCGCCGCTCGAACGGGTTGGCATGAGCAACGACCGCCCGCTGTTCTTTCAGGTCATGCAGTACGCCGACCGAGCCGACGGTGACGTGATCAATATGGTAAGTGGCAGCCCCGACTGGGAACCCCCTGCCGCGCTTCGCGAGGGGCTCGTCGAGTACGCTGGGGGTAAGCCCGAAACATTCCAGTACCAGCCCAGCGAGGGGTTGACGAAACTACGCGCCGAGATTGCCGACCGCCGAGGGGTCGACCTCGAACAGGTCGTCGTCACGAACGGCGGCGCGGAGGCGAACTACCTCGCGATGGCCGCAGCGCTGGAGCGTTCGAGAGGTAGTGAGGTACTGCTCACCGATCCGGTGTACCCGTACTATCCCCAGAAAGCGGAGATACTGGGCGGTGTTCCGGAGTACGTCGCCACCGATGCGGACGGCTCGCTCGACCCCGCACAGGTCCGTGACGCCGCCACCCAGGAGACCGCGGCGATCGTCGTCACCACACCGAACAACCCCAGCGGCGCGGTCTACGACGAGGCGACGATGCGCGAGCTCGTGGCGATTGCGGAGGACGTCGACGCTATACTTGTCAGCGACGAGGTATACGACCACTTCGACTACTCCGGCACCTTTGCGAGCGCGCTGGCGGTCGACTCCGAACATCGCATCGTCACCAACTCCTTCTCGAAGTCGCTGGCGATCACAGGGTTCCGAGTCGGCTATGCAGTGGTTCCCGACGCGCTGGTCGACCCGGTGAAGACGCGGCACATGCTGGTCAACGTGGCTGGAAGTCGTCCTGCACAGTATGCCGTTCTGCAGGCGCTACAGGGAACCGAGACGGAGTACTACCGGGAGAACCGCGAACGGATGCACGCGCGAATCGAGGCGTTCACCGACGGTCTCGAACGGGCGGGAGCCGAATACACGATCCCTGATGGCGGCTTCTACGTGCTCGCGCGCTTCCCCGATTTCCCGGGGACACTTGCGAACGTCGAGCAGTTGATCGACGACACCGGGGTCGCAGGAATGCCCGGTGAGGCGTTTGGGAGCGCCCGCGACGAGTGGCTTCGATTCGCCTTGCTCTCGCCGCGCGTCGAGGAGGCCGCGGATCGGCTCGCGGAGTATTTTTAGCGCAGCCCTTTCGGGGTAGTCGGACTATGGGTCGGCCCTGCCCACCGACCCCGGGCGTCCATGCACTCTGGCCGCCCGATCCCGTATAAACCGACGGGTACACAAGCCCGCGAGCGGTAGCGCGGGTATGAGCAGCATCGACGTCGAGGCGGTCGACGAGGTCGAGGAGGGGTCGACGGAGCCGGATGATGGGTCTGTCGATCCGACCGATGAGAGTGATGACGACGGGGTCGAGGTTGACGTCGAACCGGGTATCGAAATCACGTCCGATACGCCCGAGTACGTCCTCTACGGCGGGAAAGGCGGTGTTGGGAAGACCACGATGGCCGCGGCGACCGCTCTGGCCAGTGCCGAGTCGGGGACGAAAACGCTGGTCGTCTCGACCGATCCGGCCCACTCGCTGTCGGACACCTTCGAGGCCGACATCTCGCCGCGTCCGGAACGGATTCGTGAGGACGTCCCGCTGTACGCCGCGGAGATCGATCCGGATGATGCGATGGAGGAGAACGCAGCGATGTTCGGCGGTGGCGCTGGGGCCGAACCCGGGTCTGCAGGCGGCCCGGAGATGAGTGCGGAGGCCGGGGCGGGTACTGACCCACAGGGCGGTCTGGGTGGTCTTGGCGACCTGCTCGGCGGTGATGGACCCATGGATATGCTGATGGGCGGATCGATGCCCGGATCGGATGAGGCGGTGGCGATCCAGAAACTCATCGAGTACATGGATGATCCGCGTTTTGATCGGGTGGTAGTCGATACTGCGCCGACGGGTCATACCCTGCGGCTGCTCGAACTCCCCGAGATCATGGATACCATGGTCGGTCGGGTCCTCGCGATGCGCGAGCGTTTCAGCGGCATGCTCGACGGCGTCAAGGGGATGTTCGGCGGCGAGGACGTCCCTGACGAGGGGGGCGTCGACGAGCTACGAGAGCTCAGCGAGCGGATCGAACGCCTCCGTGAGACGCTTCGCGATCCGGCACAGACGGACTTTCGCGTCGTGATGGTGCCCGAGGAGATGAGCGTCTTCGAGAGCCAGCGGCTCGTCGACCAGTTGCGTGAGTTCGAGATTCCGGTTGGGACGGTGGTAGTGAACAAGGTGATGGAGGACCTAGCGGACGTGACCGACGATGTCGACGCCGACCAGTTCGTCACGCCGAACCTCGACAGTTGCGAGTTCTGTCAGCGTCGCTGGGACGTCCAGCAGGAGGCGTTGCAGTCGGCTCACGAACTGTTCCGCGGCCACGATATTAAACGCGTTCCGCTCTTTGCCGACGAAGTGCGAGGCGAGCGAATGCTCCGGACTGTTGCTCGGTGTCTCAAGTGAAAAATATTAGTTGAGGCCGCCGGAAAGTCTCGCTATAATGACCGATACCGTTCTGTCCATGCTCGTGGCGACTGCCGTCCTTACGCTGATTGGGGTACTTATCAAATACTTCGGCGTCGTCGAGTTGATCGCGGGCTACGATCCGGACAAAATCGAGGATGAGGACGGACTCGCTACCTTCATCGGGACGCAAACCCTGTACGTGGCGGCGCTCACTGCCATCGTTGCCGGGTTCGAGTATACACAACCGTTCGATGGCTATCAGGGAATCTGGATCGTCTTTGTCGTCGGGACCCTGGCGGTAACCGTTCGGATGGTCCGTGGTGCACGCCGGTACGAGAAACCTGTATAGTCAGACGAACCGCCGAACGATCCCGAACAGCGCGTCACGGATGGGGTCGGGTGTAAGCCGACCTAGCGAACTCAGCTTGCCGAACTGTCCGACTGGATAGCGCGACCTGGGATCCGGGCTGTTCGCGGCTTCGAGGATCGTCTCTGCGACTTCTTTTGCCTCGACGGAGCCAAAGCCACCACCGCCGATGATTTTGGTATCCTCGATCATCGAATAGAACCAGTCGTACGCGCCCGATCGCTCCAGGGCGTCGGTCTTGGATCGCATCTCGTCGCCAAAGGAGGTGTTCACTGGTCCCGGTTCTACCAGCGCGACGTTGACGTCGAACGGCTCGACCTCCGAGCGGAGCGCATCGCTCATCGCTTCGAGCGCGAACTTCGAGCTGCAGTAGACGCCGCCGCCCGGATGGGAAACGCGTCCCGCGACGCTTGAGATATTGACGATCGTCCCGCGCTCGCGGTCTCGCATGTGTGGTAGGACGGCTCTGGTGAGCCGGTGTGGTCCGTAGACGTTGACGTCGAACTGTTCGTGGACGACTTCGGTTGGGACTTCCTCGGCTGGTCCCATCTGGGCGTAGCCGGCGTTGTTGACCAGTGCGTCGATCCGTCCGGTCTCGCTAATCACACGCTCGACGACCTGTCGGACATGGTTTTCGTCGGTGACATCGAGTTCAGCCGTCTCACAGCCGGCCTCGCCGAGATCGGCGATGTCGTCGGTATCGCGTGCGGTCGCGTAGACCGTCCAACCGTCGTCGTCGAGAAATGCCTTCGCCGCCTCGCGTCCGATCCCCGACGAACAGCCGGTGATCAGCACCGTCTTCAGTTTCCCCTCACGGGGCGGCGTCTCGCCCGTCTCGTCGTCTCGCGTATCGGCCATACCCATCAATTAGCCGCCAAGTAATTAAGCATAGGAGAAGTCCCGGTGGGATCCCCCTAGCGGCGTCAATCGTCGACGAGGGATTTTGCCTCGTCGGCGTACGCGTCGGCCCGCCGTGTCGGCTCGGGCAGTTTGTAGCCGTCGGCAAGTGCAAGCACTAGATCGGCGGCCGTTGCCGCCCCGACTCGGTGGCCTGGGCTGACGTACAGCGGGTTGATGTGACGATTCGGCGAGTCGTACTGGCGCGTCTGGACGGCGTAGCCGATCCGTTCACCCGCCGTCGCGGTGACGTCCTCGTCGCTTTCGATCGGAACGCGCTCGCCCGCCGCGAGCCCCTCGACTGACCGGGTGGGCGTCCCACACAGCAGGCTCTTGGCGACGCCGACACTCGGCACGTCGAGCACGACTCCCATGTGGGTCGCGATCCCAGCTTCACGAAAGTGGATCCGGCCGCTCCCGTCGAAGACGAACAGGTCGGGTGTGCTCGTCAGCTCAGCGACGGCGTCGAGGATCGGGCCGCCCTCACGGAACGCCAGCAGGCCGGGGATGTAGGGGATCGAGAGATCGGTGACGGCGTAGACGCGCTCGACGACCTCGCCTCCGCGTGAGACGACGATCGCGCTGATCACCCGGTCGTCGAGAAACGCCTGATCGATGCCAGCGACGAGCGGGGGGTCCTCGTCCGGCGTCGCAAGCGGGCCATCAATGATCGTTGCCGGATCGAACTCGAAGTCGTCCGCGAACCTCGCCTCGCTGGCAATATCGCGCTGCTGGGCTTCCATCGTCTCGCGTCCCCTGTCGGGATCGGGCACGAGATCGGGACGTGCCAGCTTTGGCGGGCCGTTCATCGTTCAGAATCGGCCGCGACCCGGACCCCCAGGGCCGCCCGGACCGCCCGGACCACCGGGGCCACGACCGCCGCCCAGCTGGACCTGATTCGGCGTCCGGATCTGGCCCTTGACGTAGTTCCCGTAGATCAGTCCGATACCGAGACCGATGAGGTGGGCGATATGAGCGACGCCTGCCCCAACCCCCGGGGCGCTGGCTGCAAACACCGAATAGCCCGCGAACAGCACGGTCAGCAGCCAGATCGGCATCGGGAGGATGAAGTAGACGTACACTTTGAGTCCCGGGTTCAGGATCGTCAGGACGCCCATGATCGCCAGGGCTGCGCCGCTGGCTCCGAGTACAGGCACTGCATCGCCCATGAGAATACCGATGCCGATCTGTCCGAGCCCCGCAAGGATCCCACTCACGATGAACAGTATGGCGAACTCCCGCGAGCCGATGTAGTCCTCGACCAGTCGGCCGAAGAAGTAGATCACGATACTGTTGACCGCAATGTGGAACAGTCCGCCGTGTGCGAAGATCGACGTGACCCACGTCCAGAGGTATAGCGGGTTCTGCGGATCGAGCGTGAAGAGGGCTCTGAACACTGTCGGATCGTAGAAGCTTGGGTTTCCGACAACCCCGGTGAACGTCTGAACGGCTAGCTGGGCGGCAAACGTGATCCACATCAACACGAGGAACACGAACGTCATGTTGCCACGGAAGTAACCCAGCGGCCCGCCGGGTCCGGTGTCGATGCCGATCCGGTCGAGCAGGCTCCGCGAGCCGTCGGGGTCGTCGACGCTATCATCGAACCCGCTGTCGAAGACGCCGCTCGGGTCGTTCCACTGGGCGAGTCCCGGACAGTCGTGGTTCTCCGGCAGGCGATGCTCCGGACAGAAGGTACCGCCGCACTGGCTACAGTTGTACGGCATATTCTCTTCGCGCCCACACACGTCGCATTTCGCCATTTGCTACTCCTTCGGGCGGCCGTCAAAAGGGGTTTGCGGTCCGATTTCGCCGTGGCTTTTTGCCCGTCGACACCCCACTGGAGAGTATGCAGGAGTACCAGCGCAAACAGCTCCTCGAACGCGTCGACCGCGAGGGCGCGACGGTCGGCACGGAGATCCCCGAACGGATCGCCGTCCAGGGTGAGGAGATCGAGCTGCAGGAGTTCGTCTTCGAGATCAAGCGACGCGAGACCTATCCGGCGAGCGAACGCGAACGGGTCGACCGGGCGAAAAAGAACCTGCGTCGCGAACGGCTCCAGCGCCGCCAGCGCATCGAGGACGGCGAGATCAGCTTCGAGGAGGGTGAGCGACTCGCCCGATCGATCGTCGGTATCGATCGTGCGCTCAACGCTCTGGAGAACCTCCAGCCCACTGACCTCGAACGAGAGACGATGGCACAGGAGACCGCCGACAAGAAACGCTGGATGTCCTTCCTCAGACAGGCGCTTGGCCACGAGGACACGAGCTCGAGACGTCTCGGCGGGACGGGGAGGGGCCGATGACGACCGACGACGAGATCGTCGCCGAGCTCGAAGCGATGGCCGATCTGCTCGAAGCGAAAGACGTCGAATACAAGCCCCGCGCCTACCGGCGCGCCGCCGAGAACATTCAGGAACATCCGGGGTCGGTCGCCTCGCTCGCTGCGGAGGGCACCGACGCGCTCGACGAGATCGACGGGGTCGGCGACGCCATCGCCGCCAAGATCGTCGAATACGTCGAGACGGGCACGATCGAGGAGCTAGAGGAGCTTCGCGGTGAGCTTCCGGTCGAGATGGACGCCCTCACGCGCGTCGAGGGGGTCGGCCCGAAGACCGTCGGGACGCTCTATCGCGAACTCGGCGTCCGGACGCTCGCGGATCTGGACCGGGCCGCCCGCGAGGAGAATATCCGCGAGATCCACGGCTTCGGACCCAAAACCGAACAGAACATTCTGGAGAACATCGAGTTCGCCCGGAGCGCTCGCGAGCGCGAGTTGCTGGGTGACGGTCGCCCACTCGCGGACGCGCTCGTAACGTATCTTGCCGACAGCGACCCGGTCGAGCGCGTGGAGGTGGCTGGATCGATCCGCCGCTGGCGCGCGACGATCGGCGATGTCGATGTGCTGGTCGGGGCCGAGGATCACGCCGCCGTCCTCGAGGCCTTCACCGACTGGGAGCGCGTCGAATCGGTGATCGAGTCCGGCGAGAACAAGGCAAGCGTCCGGGCGGGTGGCGGCGTCCGGGTCGATATCCGGGTCGTCGTCGACGCGGAGTTCGGGAGCGCGTTGCAGTACTTTACGGGAAGCAAAGAGCACAACGTCGACCTGCGTAACTACGCGCTCGATCGGGACATCAAACTCAACGAGTACGGGGCCTTTGATATCAGCGACGTGGCGGCTCCCGAGAGCGACCAGCGCGTCGGCGAGCGGATCGGTGGGCATACCGAAGCGAGCATGTACGACGCCCTCGATCTGCCGACGATCCCGCCGGAGCTTCGCGAGGGGCGCGGCGAGATCGAGGCCGCGGCCGCGGGCGAGCTTCCCGACCTCGTCACCGAGGCCGACGTTCGGGGGGACATCCACGCGCACACGGACTGGTCGGACGGCGGCTTCACGATCGAGGAGATGGTCGAACAGGCCGCCGCGTTCGGCCACGAGTATCTCGCAGTGACCGACCACGCGAGCGGCCCCGGTATCTTCGGGAATACGGGTCTGGACGACGACGAACTGATCGAACAGATCGAGGCCGTCGAGGACGTTGCCGCCGATGCCGGGATCGACGTGCTGACCGGCGTCGAGGCGAATATCGACGCCGATGGTGGGCTCTCGGTCGGCGACGACGCGCTCGACGCGCTCGACGTGATCGTCGCCTCGCCACACAGCGCGCTCGACGCCGACATGGAGTCGGCAACTGACCGGCTCACGACGGCGATGACGCACCCGGCGGTCGATGTGCTGGGGCATCCACATGGTCGCCTGCTGAACCAGCGGTCCGGGCTCGAACTGGACATCACCGAGCTCGCCGCCGTGGCAGCCGAGCAGGACGTCGCCCTCGAAGTCAATAGCAACCCTGCGCGGCTGGACCTGTGGGGGCGTCCGGTCCAGGTCGCCGTCGACGCCGGTGCGCCGATCGCCGTCAACACGGACGCCCACAGCCCCGGCGAGTTCGCCAATGTCCGCTACGGCGTCCACACCGCACGTCGCGGCTGGGCCGAGCCGGGCGACGTCATCAACACGTGGCCGATCGACGATCTGCGGGAGTTCCTGCACTGAGATGGCGCGCCTGCTCGTCGACGCGATGTGTGGCCGACTGCCGCCGTATCTTCGGCTCTGCGGGCACGATACGGTCTACGCCCCGGATCGCGGGATCGAGGACGATGACGCCGTGCTCGCGGTCGCGGACGCCGAAGACAGGACGATTCTGACACGGGACCGGGAGCTGTCGGACCGGGCCGAGCGAGCCGTACTGCTGCGGAGCCGTGGAACCGACGCCCAGCTCGCCGAACTCGCGGCTGCCGGGATCGAGCTGAGCCCGACCGAGACGCCCCAGCAGTGCGGTCGGTGTAACGGGCCTGTCGAAGCGGTTTCCGGAGCCGAGCCGGGGCTTCCCCAGTACGTGCCGGACGAACTGCCACGCGACGAAGAAGGGGCAACGCTGTGGCGCTGTCGCTCCTGCGGACAGTACTTCTGGAAAGGGGGTCACTGGGAGCGGATGACCGAAACGCTCGACGGTGTCCGGTGATCAGCGGTTCGGCTCCCACTCTTCGCAGGCGTCCATATCCTCCATAACCTCGCCGTCGTAGCCACAGTACGGCTGCATTCCGGCCGAGGAGTTGACATAGCGGAAATGCTCGCAGTTGCCGCAGTATCGATCGCCGACGTCCTTTGCGGTCGAGGACGAGCCCGGCGAGTCCTCCAGTGGTGAACTGATATCGCTCGTGCTCGCCCCGCCGTCACTGGCCGTGCCCGAGGGGCCAAGTCCGCCTGCGCTTCCGCCGCTCGACCGGGTCGCTCCGCCGGTCGATGTGCCGTAGGTACCCGGTTCCCGGTTCGACTGGGTCGACCTCTGGGAGGCACCGGCGTCGCTCTGCGCGGCGCTTCCTGACGTTCCGGGCCGATTCGTCTGCGTTTCAACCTCGCCATCCGGCGTCCCGCCGAGCATCCCGATCCCGCCGAGACTGCCCGACTGGACCTCCGAGCGGTCGACCTCGACGACGCGGGTTTCCCCGGACTCGGTGCGGACCTCAAGCGAGACTGTGCCGCCCGGATCATTGCGCTCTTTGAAGTTCGCGATGCCGACGAACAGGCAGCCAAGCGTGATCATGACCCCGAGGAAGTAGACGCCGAGGACGTACGGCGTCAGGTTCTGGTTGTAGCCCGCCCAGTCGCTGGGATAGGCGTGCCAGAACAATGCAACGCCGAGGACGGCGATACTCGCGCCGATTACCGAGGCGGCGCGGAGGCGTTCGCTAGCAGGAAGGATCGTGGAGACGCCCAGCAGCGTCGCTGGAACGCCGAGTCCGGCCAGGATACCGCCGATCAGGTTCGGTGTGAACTCGCCGTCGATCCCGACGAGGCCGGGCAGCCCGGTCGTCGCGACGAGCATCGCGAGGATGGTCAGCACCGCTCCCGCGACGAACAGTCCGCTGCCGACGTAGAGCCGCCGGACGTCTTTGACCTCCCCGACGTGGCCCTCGTAAACGTCCGCGAGGCTAGTCATACTTGCCGTGTTGTACCCCCTCATACATAACAGTATGTCAGACATCGCCGCTCAGGGATCGCCGCGCCGTCAAGTATTGCCGTTCTCCGCCCAGCGTGAAACAAAGTTGGCTACACCGGCGGGTAGAGTCGGGCGACGCCGTGAAGCGAAACACATAATCGCCGGGGCCCTGAACGTCGATATATGTCAGACGACGACGCGGAAGCAGAGGAGCCTGCCGTCGAGTTAGGCGACGGAACGCCCGTGGAAGGCGCACCGCTCGCGCGTCCGGCGTCCCGGCTCACGTGGCCGGTCGAGCGAAGCGAGGTCGTTCGTCGCGAGGGTGAGACGACGATCCGGACGCCCGACGGTCCGCAAACGCTCGAATCGCTGCTGGACGACGTCGAGACGACGTACTTCCAGAGCCGTCAGGAGTTCGTCGACGACGTCGAAGCCGTCATCGGTGACGGTCCAGTCGCGACCAGCTGATACGGTGTGACCGAACTCGCGAGCACTGCGCGCCGGAGGCTTTCGTCGCTTACCTGGATACAGCGCTCACTCATTGTAGCCGCGGGACTGTTGGTCCTCTACCAGTACTGGTCGACGAGCGGACTGACCGAGCGCGTCGTCCGCGACATGCTCGTGTTCGTGGTCGGCCCGCTCGCGCTCGGTCTCGCTCACGGTCGCCGGATCGGCTGGCAGGTCGACCGGGTTGCGGTCCGAAACACCATCCTCCTGTCGGCCTTTGTCCTGCCCTTCTATATCGTCGGCTCGACGCTTCCGAGCATCCGATCGTTCTACCCGATGTGGTCGACGACGCTGGCGCTGGGCGAGTTCGTCCCCCACGCCATCCAGCTGTTCTTGCTCGCGCTGGCGACCGAGACGTACTTTCGGGGGCTACTCTGTGTCGGCGTCCGTGATCTGGGTCTCAAATGCGTGCTCATCAGCCCCGTGGTCTATGCTCTGTTGCACGTCGGGAAGCCCCCGATCGAGTTTCTGCTGTCGGGGCCGACCGACGTCCTATTTGGAACCGTGGATTACTACAGCAACTCGATCCTGCCCTCGGTCGTTGCCCATGGCGCTGGCCTCGTGCTGCTCGACTGGTTGGTGCTGCGCGATCCGGTTATTTCTCCGGAACTCACCCTCCGGGCACTCCGGTGCCTACCGGTACCACTCTAGCGCCGCAGGTTTTTGCCCATCGGGGCCGAACCGCGTGTATGTCGCTGCCATACGATCCGGCCGAGCTGACCGACGAAGATATCGGCGAGAAACGCGCCACGCTGGAGATGGGCCACGAGGAAGCGATCGAACACGTCCGTGAGGTCTGTGCCGAGGTCGGCTTCGGCATCCCCGTCGAGTTCTCTCCCTCCGAGTTGCTCAACGAGAAAGTCGATGCCGACCGGGATCCCTACTACGTGCTGGGCGCGTGCAACCCGAAGATCGCGAACCGTGCCCTCGACGTCACGAAGTCTATCGGCGGCCTCTTTCCCTGCAACATGATCGTCTGGGAGGAAGCGCCGGGCAGGCAGGTCGTCTACCACGTCTCGATCATGAAACTCGCACACATGTCGGGGATGGTTCCACCGGACAGCGAGGAGTGGGACGCGATCCTCGACGAGACCGGCGAGATGACCGAGGAAGCCTTCGAGAAGATCGAAGCGCAGGCCTGAGCGGTTTCAGAAATCGCTCAACTGCGACTGGATCCCCGCGACCATATCGGACTTTCGCCGGAGCTCGCCAATCGAGATCGGGAGCTGTGATTCCAGCCCCGTGATCGCGTCCCGGAACGTCTCCGCGGTGGCGTGTTTCCCGGCGAGCGTCGGCGGGATCTCGGCACCGGGAACGTCCCGACCGCCGTCGGGGTCGAACGCGTTCCTGACACTCTCGCGGATCTGCCAGACGCCGACGGGAGCCCAGTACTCGTCGGTGACCTCACGCAGGACGAGACACTTGGCCTGACGACCCTCCTCCGCGAGATGTTCGAGGACGCCCAGACGGCTGGCGTAATACGCGCCCGCGGTCTCCTCGACGTAGCCCGTGCGGCCCTCGTAGCCCTCCGAGGCGCTGGCGAGCCAGTAGCCCGAGTCGACGGTCGGGTTCCAGACGCTGCCCGGCGCTTTCATCTCGACGAGCTCGAACTCCCACTGGCCCGGCGTGAGCACGATCCAGAAGCGGTTCCCCATGAACTCGTTGTACCAGACCTGCGTCTCGTCGATGCTCGTTGCGTTTCGCAGGGTCCCACGCAGGTACTCGCCGATGGTGTCGTCGACTGCGGTGATCGACCAGCGGGTCGGAACGAGCCGTCGGTTCTCGCCCTGCCCGAGCGCGCCCGCCGAGAGGATCTCGCGGATGTCGTAGACGTCGAAGCCGCGCCGGTAGAGATACGTCATCGCGCCCTCGGCCTGCCAGTCGTCGTCTTCGAGGGTCTTTTTGACGGGCCGGGGAACGTAGGGGTTCTCGGTGAGGTCGACCGACTCGGCGGCGACGTTCGGGCCGGTCGGCGCGGCGATATCGTCGACGTCGACGCCGAGGTCCGGGCGGCCGTCCAGTCCGATCTCGACGTCGACCGGGGTCCCGGCGATCGCGACCTCACGCTGTGCGCCGAGCATCCCGTCCCACGCGTCGGCCACTGCTGGCGTCGTTTGCCCGGCACGGCGTCCCGGCGCGTCCACGTCGACGCGCTGCTGGGAGTTCATCAGTCCCGTGCGGCGCTGAAAGACGTCGTCGATGGAGTAGCCCTGCCGGTACCAGCTATCGTCGGTTACATAGTCGCCAGCCCGATCCTCATCGCCGACCGGGGAGAGGATACCGGTCGAGACTGCGGGGTAGTTCGAAGTGCCGACAAACACCGACGGCGACGTCGATCCGACCATCGTGTCGTCCTGAATCGCGTCCTCGAACCGGTCGGCAACGCGGTCGATATACTCCGTGATCTCGTAGGACTTCTCCTCGGCGAGGCGGCGACGCTCTGCCGCTTCGTCCCGCTCTAACCCGTCGACGAACTCGTCGAGGCGCATTCGATCGTAGTTGGTCGTTCCGGGTGAAGAATCTTCGTTTCGTGGAGCCGATTTCTCGGCGTCGTGGATCCTCCGTGTTGTTACAATGTAACATTGTTTACAATGTGACACCAGTTACCTGAACGGGTCCACTGGGGGTCGGCCACGGAGCGCGAAGCAACCGAGTATCACGACGCAGTCGCTGGGGAGGAAAAGCGTCGAAAACGACCGCCGACTCAGCTATGGATGCCCATCGCTTCGATCTGCTCTTGATACCGGTTCCGGATTGTCACTTCCGTCACCTGTGCGACATCGGCGACCTCGCGCTGGGTCTTTTTCTCGTTACAGAGCAGGGATGCGGCGTAAATGGCGGCAGCAGCGTAGCCGGTCGGTGATTTTCCGGAGAGCAGTCCTTTCTCGGCGGTCGTTTCGATAATCTCGTTGGCTTTCGTCTGTACTTCCTCGGACAGTTCGAGTTCGGAGCAAAAACGGGGAACGTACTTCTTCGGATCGACGGGTTTCATTTCGAGACCGAGTTCCTGGGAGATATATCGATACGTTCGACCGATCTCCTTGCGCTCGACCCGAGAGACCTCGGAAATCTCTTCGAGGCTGCGCGGGATGCCTTCCTTGCGACAGGCCGCATACAGCGCGCTCGTCGCAACGCCCTCGATCGATCGCCCGCGGATGAGATCCTCTTTGAGCGCTCGCCGATAGATTACCGAGGCGACCTCACGTACAGAGCGGGGGACGCCGAGTGCGCTCGCCATCCGGTCGATCTCGCTGAGTGCGAACTGCAGGTTCCGCTCGCCCGCGTCCTTCGTCCGAATCCGTTCTTGCCACTTCCGCAATCGGTGCATCTGGCTGCGTTTCTTCGAGGAGATGGAGCGACCGTAGGCGTCCTTGTCCTTCCAGTCGATCGTCGTCGTCAGCCCCTTGTCGTGCATCGTCTGGGTGGTTGGGGCTCCGACGCGGGATTTCTCCTGGCGTTCCTGATGGTTGAACGCCCGCCACTCCGGACCGGGGTCGATCTTCTCTTCCTCGACGACGAGTCCGCAGTCTTGACAGACCAGTTCTCCGCGATCAGAGCTCTTGACGAGGTTATCAGAGCTACACTCCGGACATTCCCGGACGCCCTCGCTCTCCTCCTCCCCTTGCTCCGTCGTTTGTTCGCGCTCCCGCTGGCGAGTGGACCGTGTCATCGCATTTTTATAGTAGTACTACCGACACACTTAAACCCTCGGTAAGTATTTTGTGGTCTACTGCAGGTCAGTTAATTCGTGGTTTATTCATCGTATCGCAGTACGTCGAATACCGATGGTAACGCCCGGCGGAAACGGAAACACATATAACCCGAATAGGCTGACCTTGCGTCAATGCCAGTTCACGAGTGTGATGTCGACGAGGCGCGAAACCGGCTCCGAGAGGGGGGTGTCGAGATCGCCGACGGCAACACAGACCACGAGCAGTGGCGGGCGTCGACCGATGGTGCGACCGCAGTTGCCTACGACGAGAAGGTCGTCGTACAGGGTGCGCGCCCGCAGGAGATCGAGGCACATCTCAGAGACGAGGGGGGTCGCACGCACGTTTACTTCGACGGGGCATGCCGGGGGAATCCGGGCCCCAGTGCAGTCGGCTGGGTGCTTGTCAATAGCGACGGAATCGTCGCCGACGGCGGCGAGGTGATCGGCGAGGCGACCAACAATCAGGCGGAGTACGAGGCATTGATCCGCGCGCTGGAAGCCGCTCGCGACTTCGGCTTCGACCGTGCCGACGTCCGCGGTGATTCGGAGTTGATCGTCAAGCAGGTCCGGGGTGAATGGGATACGAACAACCCCGAACTACGCGAACTGCGCGTTACGACCCGGGAACTGCTGGACGGGTTCGACTCGTGGTCGCTCGAACACGTTCCCCGAGAGATCAACGACCGGGCCGATGAACTGGCAAACGAGGCGCTGGACGATGCCTGAACTTCCAACTGACGTCATCGAGGAAGCCGAACGGCTCACCAGACTGGCCCGAGAAGTGAGCGACGGGAGCGAGTGCGACGCCTATCTCTCCAGACGGGACGACCTACTCGACGACGAGGCGTTCGAGGCACGGATCCGGTCGGAGGACTCACGGGAGGTGCTGGTGTTACATCCCGCGGAGTGGCTCGACGATGGGACGATCCGCCCCGATCGAATCGAGGATACCGACCGTGCCGTCGAGATACCGCTGACTGGTCCCGGCGACCCTGACGACTGGCAGACGGTGAAAAAACATAACAGGGACGTCGTCGAGCGGGTTCGTGAGAACCACGGGGATCTCCACGGGGACAACGCGAGGGCCCTGGCCGAGTTCATAGGGAACCACTACGCGCGGCCGATCGAGTCGGCGACGGCGGCCGAACTCCAGGAGTTCCGGACGGAGTACTACCCGCGCAACGTCTGGCCGACAGAAGAACAGAGGGACGTCGTTGACCGATCGATCGAGGTCGTCTTCGAGACGGTCGATCGGAGAGTACCGGAATACTAGGCCGACCCGTCGACGAGTGTCCGGAGCCTGGCACCACGCTGTTTGTCGGCACTGAGTTTCGAAATCGACCACTGGAGTTGCTCGAAGAGCGCGCTCTCACCGTCCGACGTGAGCTCGTACTGGTTCGTTCGTTTGTCCAGTTCACTCTTTTCGACCAGTCCGAGTTCGACCAGTTCGTCGAGGTTCGGATAGAGTCGACCGTGGTTGACCTCGTCGTCGTAATACGATTCGAGCTCCCGTTTGATCGCGAGGCCGTACATCGGTTCTTCGGACAGGATTATCAAA
Organism: Natranaeroarchaeum aerophilus; assembly: GCF_023638055.1. Lineage (NCBI taxonomy): Archaea > Methanobacteriati > Methanobacteriota > Halobacteria > Halobacteriales > Natronoarchaeaceae > Natranaeroarchaeum > Natranaeroarchaeum aerophilus. The sequence continues at coordinate 35,857 of NZ_JAKRVY010000009.1, forward strand.
ATATTCCGCTGAAACGCGGTCAAATCACGTACAATACCCACTTCGGCGGCTGTCTGTGCCTCTGACATGGCTAAACGAGTAAAAGAAGGCTGGATATTTAACACTTCTTAACCATTAACCGATATTATTAGGTTATATTGGCGGAAAATTACGGAGATGCAGCTTCGAATGTTTGCAAAAGAGGGCGCGCAATCCGGACGATTCGGACAGTCTTCACTCCTGAATAACGTCCGGATCCCGAAAGTACTTTTTGGCCGCCCGCAGGAGAGTAGGCTGCATGACGAACCTCTGGGAAGACCTCGAAACCGGGCCAGACGCGCCCGACGAGATCTACGCTGTCGTGGAATGTCTGAAAGGCGAGCGCAACAAGTACGAGTACGACAAGGACGTTCCGGGCGTCGTTCTGGACCGTGTGCTCCACAGCAACGTTCACTATCCGAGCGACTACGGCTTTCTACCGCGCTCGTACTACGACGACGAGGACCCCTTTGACGTCCTCGTGCTCGTCGAGGATCAGACGTTTCCCGGCTGCGTGATCGAGGCTCGCCCTGTTGCCCTGATGAAGATGGACGACGACGGCGAGCAAGACGACAAGGTGATCGCCGTCCCGACCGAGGATCCCCGCTACGACCACATCGAGGATCTACAGGATCTTCCCGACCAGCTCATCGACGAGATCGACGAGTTCTTCCAGACCTACAAGAACCTCGAAGCTGGCAAGGAAGTCGAAACACTGGGCTGGGAAGACAAAGCAGCCGCCAAAGACGCTATCGAGCACTCGATGGAGCTCTACGACGAGAACTTCGACAGTCCGCGTAACTGAGGGCGCTTCTTTGCGATACTCTCGAGTTATTCTCTCCCCGAGACGCATACGTTATGAGCATGGGTAATTTTTTACCCCTACAACGGCTACCTGTATACACAATGGCAACCAGTGACACTGCTCGCGGCCCTCTCGACGACCGGCTCGACGGCGACCGATCGGTCGACGGTCGCCGAGAGGAGAGTCGTATCGGGATCGATCATCTGACGGTTGTCCCCGAGAACTTCGATCCGGAGACCGGTGGGATCGACCGGTGACGTGACTCGATTCTCGACCGGGACGACTGCAAGGATTGACGCGACCCGCGACGAGCGGATGATCTCACAGTGAAAAGAACCTTCTTGTAGCAGTCCCCTCTATCTTGTCACATGGGTCTATTCGATCGGCTACGCGGCGACGACGTTCCGCGAGTCGCCTTCTTCGGCATTGACGGGGTGCCGTACAGTCTGCTCGCGGACCGGTTCGACGAGTTCGAGAATCTGGCAGCGATCGCAGAGGACGGTGGGGCCGGGCCGATCGACAGTATCGTTCCCCCCGAGTCGAGCGCCTGCTGGCCGAGCCTGACGACCGGAAAGAATCCCGGGAAAACGGGTGTCTACGGCTTTCAGGACCGGGAAGTCGGGAGCTACGACACGTACGTCCCAATGGGGCGTGACGTGCAGACCGAACGGGTCTGGGATGTCGCACAGGACAATGACCGAACGGCCACAGTTATGAACGTTCCCGTCACGTTCCCGCCCCAGCGAAACGTCCAGCGGATGGTCTCGGGCTTTCTCTCTCCCGGTATCGACAAGGCAGCCTATCCGGACGAGCTCGCCGAGTATCTACAGGGGATCGATTACAAGATCGACGCGAACGCCAAACTCGGCCACAGCGAGGATAAATCGGAGTTCATCGAGAACGCTCACGAGACGCTCGACCGTCGGTTCGAGGCCTTCTCTCACTACATCGAACAGGGGGACTGGGACCTCTTTTTCGGCGTCTTCATGACGACGGACCGGGTCAACCACTTTCTGTTCGAGGACTACGAACGTGACGGCGAGTACAAAGAGGAGTTCCTCGACTTTTACAGAAAACTGGATGACTACCTCGGCCAGCTCCGGGAGATGCTCGGTGACGACGTCACGATGGCTGTCGCCAGCGATCACGGCTTCACGACGCTGGACTACGAGGTCCATCTCAACGCCTGGCTCCAGCAGGAGGGGTGGCTTTCCTTCGAGAATGACGAGCACGACGAACTGGGTGATATCGACGACGATACCCGGGCATACTCGCTGATCCCGGGCCGGATCTACCTCAACCTCGAGGGACGGGAACCGCGCGGGAGCGTCCCGGAAGACGAGTACGAGGCAGTCCGGGGGGAGCTCAAAGCCGAACTCGAAGCCCTGGAAGGGCCCGATGGCAACCCGGTAGCCGAGCGCGTCGTCGAGAAGGAGGACGCGTTCCGGGGCGACCACGACGACATCGCACCCGATCTCGTCGTGATCCCGAACCATGGCTACGATCTGAAAGCGGGATTCAGGGGCCACGACGAGGTCTTCGGTACCGGACCACGAAATGGGATGCACACGTTCGAGAACGCGTCGCTGTTTATCGACCACCCCGAAGCCGAAATCAAGGATGCCGATCTGCTCGATATCACGCCGACGATTCTGGATCTGCTCGACATCGAGTACGACCGTCCGGAGTACGACGGTGCGAGTCTGGTGTAGCGGCGATTAGCCGTGTCTCAAGACGTGTCAGAGTTCGATATCGATCGTCGGTGGAACGTACAGTGCAATCGCGGGGACGCTCTGGTTCGCGTTCACGCTACTGATCATCGCCCTGCTACGAGTCGATCAGGGTCTGCCACTCGCCGTCGCTGTGACTGGGAGTTTCTTGAGTGGCCTCTCAATTGTCGTCTACTTTGTATACATCTACGACGGTTCGGACCGGACCTCAGAATAGATCGTTTAGCTCGTCGTTCTGGAACTGTGCTGCTGGATCGGCGTCGCTCTCGGCCTGTTGCTCGTTTGCTTCCCTGGCACGTTTCATGAACTCCTCCATTCGATCGGACCGCTCGACGCCCGAGAGCAACACCAGCGCCGCCAGCCGATCGGAATCGAGCGGGAAGTCTCCCCCGCGGACCTGCAAACTGCCGGTCTCGTCCTCGACCATCCGCCGCGCGCGCTCGACGCCCTTGCGTGGGATCGATTCTGGCCTCCCGGCGACGACCAGCAGCGCTGCGTCGGCCGTCCGTGCGTCGGGCAGGCTCGTCCCGGTAAACAGCGCCTGACGGGCCGTGCTCATCGCCGTGTTGATATTCTCTGCGCTGTCCTCGCTTGCCGTTGCGCTTGCGTACCCCAGTGCGGAGATCTCGCCCTCCCGGAACGTGTTGATCACTTCGCTGGAGTCGACGACGCTTTCCCCGACCCCCTCGATCGCCTCGCCCGAGGCCAACAGGAGCCCGACACGCTGTGCGATCGCCTGGTTGATCGCATCGAACGCGTCGCCCACGCTGTCGCCGGAGCTGTGCCACGCGTCGTTATCCACGAGTAGTGTCGAGTCCGCCTCGCGGACGAGCGTTTTGAGGGATCGACCGGCGTTGGCCTGATACATCGCCCCCTCGTCGCGACCGGGCAGGACGCCAAGTGCGTAAACAGGGATGTCGTAGACACGGGCAAGCTCACGGACCAGTACGGGCGCGCCGCCACTTCCCGTGCCGCCACCGAGTCCGGCGACGACGAAGATCCCCTCGGCCTCCGCGGTGATCCGTCCGTCGAGTTGGCCCATCACCTCGCCAGTGTCTTCCTGCATGATCTCTGCGCCGAGTTCGTTATCGCCGCCAACGCCGTGGCCGTTCACTCTCGCCTGTCCGATAAGGCAGGTATCGATCGAAAGCGACTGTAGATCGGCCTTCGCACTGTTGACCGCGAGCGCGCCACGGACCGCATCGAATCCCATTCGGTTATCGAACTCGGCCAGCGCCTGGGTCACCTTTCCCCCGGCCTGTCCGACTCCGATCAGTACGACCTTCATGACACCAGAGTATCACTGGACAGTGATCAACCTTCCCCCGGCGCTGGAGCACTCGCTCTCGAAACGCGCCCGAGCTGCCGCAGGTTTATATCATAGCGGGCGGCCAGAGGCCTCGTGACCGATCTCGATACCGTCGACGAGCGGCTTCGTGCCGTCGAGCGGGCGATTTCCGACGGCGACGCCGACAACGTCGCGCTGACCGATCCGGACGGCGAACTGACAGAGAGAATCGAGACCATCGAGGCGAATGTCGCCGAACTCGACGCCGCAGTTCAGGCGATCAGAGGCTACGTTGGCCATATTCGCTCGCTCGACGAATCCGTCGAGCAGGAGGCGGACTCGGCGCTTGCAGCCGTCGATGACCTTCGTGAGCGCGTCGACCGGCTGGAAGCCGACGGACCTACCGAGGACAGGTCGTCCGTCCCTTCCAGTGACCCGCCCTCCGGTGCCGCATCGTATCCTGGCCGAGAGCACGACCGACCGACTACTCCGCGGGGGCGCACATCGACCGATGGTGGCACCACAAGTCAGGAATACGAAGCGCGACGCACACCGCGGCGAGAGCCACACTCTCCTTCAACAACTGAGTGCCCCTGCTGTGGCTCCGCCCGACAGAGAGCACCGGCAAGAGAACAGGCGAAGGGATCAGGATCCGCCCGTGACCGCCCGGATCGCGGGGAGCGGCCGAGCACCGATACACCGCCGGTTGAGGGCGTCGACGAGGATGGGCTGGTCGACCGAATCCGGGGGAAGCTCTGAGAACAGATGAATCTCGGATCGGCCGCTTCGGGGGTACTCGACCGGTTTCGAGACGACGAGCGAGCCGAGCGACACGGCGGCTGTCAGTGTCGGCCATCGTTTGAGGGTGATCGACTCGTGCTCGACGCCACTGACTGTCCGGAGAACGGGCAGCTCGGCGAGAGCGGCGGCTGCCGGAGTGTGGCGATCGATGCGCTCACCGAGCGGGACGTCGAGACGGTCGTGGCTCGCGCCGATGGTCTCGACCGGATCTACGACGATCGTGCCGCTGCACTGCTGGTGGCTGCTGGCCGATTCGTCGAGCAGGTCGCTGTCCACGATGCCGAACTCGCCGATAGCGCGCGATCGGATCCGATCGACGCCTGTCGGTGCGCGACGGCGCGCACGCCGCCTGTCTCCCGAATTGCGGCCGAAACCGGACTCGAGAGCGTCGTCGAGTCCGTTGCAGGGTACGAGACGGCGCTTCGGCCGGCGCTTCGATCGACGGTCGCCCGTGCGCGCGTGTCGGCGCGACCACCAGCGAATACAGCACTCGTCGAAACGAGATCGCTCGGCACCGAAAGCACGGCCCGGATCTACCGCGACCGATCGACCGGCAGCCGGACGTACCAGCTGGAACCGGCGATCACCGAGTTATCCGCGGCCGGAAATCGTCAGCTTGCGGCAGCATACGACCGGCTGGCCTCGGGAGCGATCGAGGGGGGTGACAGAGCACCGGGCCGTGCGGTTCGGGCCGTCTGCGATAGCGACGACGACATCGCACTCCTCGCCCGGCTCCTCGCCAAACACACCCGCGAGTTCGGCGTGGTGACCGACCTACTATCCGATCCTGCGGTCTCGGACGTGTTCGTCACGACGCCAGTCGAATCGACGCCGGTGCGAGTGCTGTACGACGGTGACCGGCTGGCGACGAACGTCCGCCTCACCGAAGCGGGGGCTGCCGCCTTCGCCTCACGATTCCGCCGGTCGAGCGGCCGCGCCTTCTCTCGCGCCAGTCCGACGCTCGCGGCGACGACCTCCGCCGGAGAGTCGGCTGGAAGCGTCCGTGTTGCGGGTGTTACGGATCCCGTCAGCGACGGCACGGGCTTTGTCTTCCGGGATCACGGCGACGAGGCGCTGACGCTCCCCGCGCTCGTCGAGAACGGAACGCTCCCTGCGGACGCGGCCGCCCTGCTCTCGGTCGCCGTCCGACGCTCCAGTGCGGGACTCATTGCCGGAACTCGTGGGGCTGGCAAGACGACGACGCTCGGCGCGCTACTGTGGGAACTGCCCGCTGGCACTCGAACCGTGGTCATCGAAGACACCCCCGAGCTACCGGTCGAGCAGTTACAGGAGACCGGCCGGGACGTCCAGGCGCTCGAAACCGCGGTTGACGTCGAAGATGGGCCAGGAATATCGCCGAGCGAGGCGCTCAGAACCGCCCTGCGGCTCGGCGAGGGGGCACTCGTTCTGGGTGAAGTCCGTGGTGAGGAAGCCCGCGTCCTCTACGAGGCGATGCGGGTTGGCGCGAGCGGCAGCGCCGTCCTCGGAACGATCCACGGCGACGGCGGCCAGTCCGTCCGAGAGCGGGTCGTCTCCGATCTGGACGTCCCCGAGTCGTCGTTTGCCGTCACCGAGTTCGTCGTAACGCTCGAACCGTATCAGGGCCCGGACGGCCGGGCGCGACGAGTCCGATCGATCGAGGAACTCCTCGTCACCGACGAGGGGGTGACGTTCGCGCCACTGTACGAACTCAGTGGCGGTGAACTGGTTCCGAGCGGTCGGATCGGACGCGGGGAGAGTCGACTGGTCGACAGCCTCGCGCGATCCGACGAGTCCTACGCCGATGTCCGGGAGTTGCTCGACCACTGGCAACGTGTTTTCGATCGCCTCGCCGACAGCGGCCGGACGCGACCGCAGGCCGTCGCCGATGCCTACGCCCGACAGTCCCGATCACGTGAGGGAGCGTGATGCTGGCTCGACTTGTCGAGGGGCTCGCGCGGCTGTATCCGGCACCCGTCTCGACGAGCGAGGAGCTGCGGCGCTCGCTGTCGTTTCTTGACGAGCCGGTTGCACCTGAGGCTGTTGTCAGGGCGGGTTTTGGCGCTGCCCTGCTCCTCGCCTGTCTTCTGATGCCGGTCGGTATCGTGTTTACAGACGTGCCCGTGCCGGTGGTAGTGTTCGGTTCCGCCACGGTAGCGCTCGCCTGTACACACCTGATTCACAGCGGTCCGGAGCTACTGGCCTCGGCGCGACGGTCGCTCGCGCTCGGTGCCGCGCCGGGGATCGTGGGCCGCGCGGTGCTCCGGATGCGAATCACGCCAACCACGGAGTCCGCTGCGAGCTTCGCTGCGTCGACGGGCGATGGGCCGCTAGCCGAGAGCCTGGCCGAACACGTGCGGCGTGCGCGAGGGCAGCCCGATTCGGGATTCGAATCGTTCGCCGCCGAGTGGGATGACTGGTTCCCGGAACTCGGGCGGGCGGTGACCCTGGTTGGGACGGCGGCGGACGCCCAGCCCGAAGAGCGGCCGCGCTCGCTTGATCGGGCGCTCAGAACGGTGCTCGACGGAACGCGCGATCGGATGGCCGCGTTCGCAAACGAGATTCAGGGGCCAGCAACCGGACTGTACGCTTTCGGCGTGCTCTTACCGCTCGCGCTGATCGCCGTGCTCCCGGCAGCGGCGACCGCGGGCGTCCCCGTTACGCAGACCTTGCTCGTGGTCGTCTACTGTCTTGTCCTGCCGGGCGTCGTCCTGCTCGGCTCGGTATGGCTTCTGTTGCGTCGGCCCGTCGCGTTTCCGCCCCCGACCGTCGATCGGTCACATCCAGACATCAATGGAGAGTGGTGGCAGCCGGTGCTGGCAGGAACCGGGACCGCCATTCTGGTCGCTCTCGTCGGAACTGCCGTGCTTCCATCGTGGTCGGTGCCGTTAGTTGCCGTTGCCTCCGGCATCGGAGTCGGTCTCCTTGCCTGGTTTCGGCCGATCGTCCGCGTGCGAAACCACGCTCGCGCGGTCGAGGCTGGCCTCGTCGACGCGCTGTACCTGATCGGCCGCGAGGTAGGAACGGGAACGGCAGTCGAGACCGCCATTGCCCGGACAGGGGAACGACTTGACGACGAGACTGGGGACGTGCTCTCCGAGGCGGTTCGACGCCAGCGGCACCTACGGGTCGGCGTCCGGACGGCATTTCTCGGCGAGCACGGCGCGGTTGCTGAGATACCGAGTCCACGCGTTCAGAGTACGGCGACATTGCTTGCGCTGGCCGCACGAGAGGGCCGTCCAACAGGGAGTGCGATCGTCTCGATGGCCTCTCATCTGGAGGAGCTTCGGACCGTCGAGAAGGACGCGAAACGACAGCTCGGGCGGATTACCGGGACGCTCCGCAGCACGGCGACGATCTTCGGGCCGCTCGTTGCCGGGATCACCGTTTCCCTCGCGGGTGAGATGGGTGGCCTGGATGCGACGAGTACCGAAACGGCGGCCGTTCCAGCCACCGTACTGGGGCCGATTGTCGGAACCTACGTGATTCTTCTGACGCTGATCCTGACCACGCTTGCGGTCGGTCTGGAGAACGGTCTCGATCGGCCGCTGGTCGGCTATCGCGCTGGCGGGGCGCTGGTATGTTCGGTCTGGGTGTTCATGGCTGCGTATATCGCAGGCGGATTGTTCGTCTGAGCGTCCACGAGTTTATACACGAATGGGCGGCGACAGGAGGTATGGTCGAACTCATTGGGCTCCGGAGCGACACAGCATCACAGTTGAGCGGAGGTCGAACTGCGAGCGTGGGTGGCGTCGCTGCTGCTGTCGATGTGGTCGCTGCGAGCCCACAGGTGTCCGAGGGGTCGTATACGGTATCCGCCGATGCGATCCGAATCGACTCCGACGCGGTGGCACTCAGACGCGAGGGAACGGTAACGAACGAACGCTTCGCTGACCACGTTACGCCCGTGTGTCATGGCACGCTCCTCTGGGAGCTACTGCGTGGTGCACGGCCGGATCACCTGTTCGAGACGGTGGATGGATTCGAGCGTTCGATCAACGCGGCGCAAAGCCGGAAGCGTGAGTGGCGCACCGACGTGGAAACGATCCGTATTCGACCGGTTCGGTGGCGGGGTGTCGAGGCGACGCTTGTCGGCACCTGATCGGGACAAGGGGTAACCGCTATGTACGCCGCGCCGCACGAGTTCGGTATGCTTCAGGATCAGCGCGTGGACGTAGATGGCCTCTCGGTCGACGGGCTACGGGCAGAGTACGACGGGGAGCTCCGGGCCGTGATCGACGGGTCCGACCCCGAGAGCGTCGCCGCCGAGTCGGACGTCGATGTCGGGACAGTTTCAGCGATTGCAGACGGCGAGTCCCCGTCGCTCTCGCTTTCGGACGCGGCGGCGATCCTCGCACTCGGCGAGGAGTATCCAGACGCCGAAACCATCGAGACGATGGCGTGTGAGCATCTGCTGCTCGGCATGTCGATGGCCGTGCTGGACGTCGACGCGCTGGCGAGCGAGGTAGTCCTCGATCTCTCGGCAAAGGAGATCCAGCAGAAACTCGAACGACGCGCACCGATGGATCTGGCGGAGTTCGTCGCCATCGAGTACGCGATTGCTGACCGCCAGCGCTGAGGTCGGTCCACTGCAACACTTGTGCGGATCTACGCAGTTAACACGGTGGCAAGCAAACGAATGGTATGCGCGCTGGGATTCTCGGATGTGGCTACGTCGGGATCGAACTCGGTCGACAGTTGACGGAGTCTGGTCACGAGGTGATCGGTGTCAGGCGCTCCGACGAGGGTATCAAGACGATCGAATCGGCGGGCTTCGACGCCGTACAGGCGGATATTACCGACGCAGACGAACTGAGTGTGGTTCCCGATGTCGACGCCATCGTCTTTGCGGCGAGTTCCGGGGGCAGAGGAGCGGACGCCGCTCGTGAGATCTACGTCGACGGACTTCGGGGGGCAATCGAGTCCTTCGGAACGCGCGAAAACCCACCGGACAGGCTGGTCTACACGTCGAGTACCGGTGTCTACGGCGACCACGGCGGCGACTGGGTGGACGAGACGACGCCGCTGGACCCGACCACTGAAAAGACACAGGTGCTCGCAGAGGCCGAGCGCATCGCGACGGAGGTCGCGGCCGAGTACGGTATCGACGGAACGGTAGCTCGGTACGCCGGGCTGTACGGGCCGGATCGCTACCGTCTCGACCGATACATCGAGGGACCAGTCACGGAAGGGTATCTGAACATGGTCCATCGTGAGGACGCTGCCGGAGCTGTCGCACACATTCTCGAGACGCAACTGTCCATGGACACCGTCGTGGTCGTCGACGACGAACCAGTATCGAAGTGGGAGTTTGCGGACTGGCTGGCTGCCGAGTGTGGGCGAGCGGAACCGCCAAAACGGACGAAAGCGGAGCGACTCGACGATCCAGGGCTATCCGAGGCTGCGCGGCGACGTATCCTGACAAGCAAGCGGTGCTCGAACGAGCGGCTTCAGGCGTCGGGCTACGAGTTCGCGTACCCGACCTATCGTGAGGGATATCGTGCTGCGATCGAGGCGTATCGGTCCGACTGATCCGGGCTGTAGCGCCGCTGGACTTGCCACCTGAAACGTCCCCGTACATATACGCTTTGGCGAAGTTTCATAGCCGGTGGGGGTCTCACAACGAGTATGCGGTACGCTGTCGTCAGCCGTGGGGTCGTCGACGACGCACTCCGCGCCGTCGACACCGACGGGACGCTTCTTGTTGGCGGTGCCATCGTAGTGGCACTGCTGGGCGGGCTCTGGCTGGCGATCCGCTGGCTTCGCCGGACGCCCGGCCTCCGGTTCCAGCGATTACTGGGTCAGTACGATACTGTCGACGTACTGATGCATCCGAATCCGGATCCCGATGCGATGTCGGCCGCACTGGCGGTCTCGTTTCTCGCTGATACTGTCGACACCGACGCGCGATTGTTGTTTGCAGGGCAGATCAGACATCAGGAGAACCGGGCGTTTCGGACCGTCCTCGACGTTGAAATGACACGGATTGACTCTGCGGCTGACGTAGACGGGGACGGACTCGTACTCGTCGATCACAACCGCCCACGTGGGTTTTCAGGCGCGGAGGGGCTCTCCCCGGACGCGCTGATCGACCATCATCCCGGCGGAGGGGAGGCCGAGTCGTTCACCGATGCCCGGACGAACTACGGGGCCTGCGCGACGATTCTGGCCGAGTATCTCGAGGCAATCGACGCGCGACCGGTGGCCGACGAGGAGGATATCGATCTACGGATCCCCTGGGAAGTGTCGACCGGACTACTGTACGGGATTCAGTCGGACACGAACCATCTCACCAAAGGCTGTTCTTCGGCGGAGTTTCAGGCGGCATCGTTCCTGTACCCCGGCATCGATGAGGATGCGCTTGACCGGATCGCCAACCCGGAGGTGAGCGCGGAGACGCTGGATATCAAGGCACGGGCGATCCGGGAACGGCGGATCGACGGCTCGTTCGCCGTCGCGGACGTGGGCGAGGTGTCGAACGTCGATGCGATCCCACAGGCCGCCGACGAACTGCTCACACTGGAGGGTGTGACAGCGGTCGTCGTCTACGGCAGGCGGGAGGGGGAGCTCAGCCTGTCAGGGCGCTCCCGCGACGACCGCGTTCACATGGGTGACGTGCTCTCGGCGGTCACCGAGGATATCCCGATGGCGAGTGCTGGCGGGCATGCACGCATGGGCGGGGGACAGATCTCGATAGCTCACATGGAGGGAATCGGTCCATCGGATGGCCTGACGGAAGAGCAGTTCACCGACCGCCTGTTCGGTGCAATGTCGGGCGACATCTAGACGCCTTTTTTGATCCGAAGTCCGAACGTACCCTATGGCAACCAGTACTGGCACGTGGTCCTACCGCGACCGGTTTCACGAGGAGTTCGGGCGGACCTACTTCCGGCGTTACGGCGATGGACTCGTGTCGTCAATCGGGATCGGCACCTACCTCGGGGACCCGACCGACGCCGTCGACGAGCGGTACTACGATGCGATCCGCGCGGCACTGGAGGGTGGTATCAACGTCGTCGATACAGCGATCAACTACCGCTGCCAGCGCAGCGAGCGCGTTGTTGGCCGGGCGCTTGCGGACGCCGACGTGGGCCGCGAGGAGGTCGTCGTCGCGACGAAAGGCGGCTTTATCGCCTTCGACGAGGATCGTCCCGAGGACCCCGGACAGTACGTCCTCGACGAGTACGTCGAGACCGATATCGTCCCACGGGACTCGCTGGTTGGCGGGCACCACTCTATCCATCCCGATTTCCTCGACGACCAGCTAGACCGGTCGCTGTCGAATCTAGACGTCGAGACGATCGACCTGTACTACGTCCACAACCCAGAAACGCAGTTGGCGGAGCGATCGAGGGGAGCCGTCTACGATCAGCTAGAAGCCGCCTTCGAGCGGCTGGAAGAACGCGCCGCGGCGGGAGATATCGCTCACTACGGCGTCGCGTCGTGGGAGTGTTTTCGGGTGCCGGCCGACCACGATCGCTACCTGTCGTTGCCCGAGGTGATCTCTCGGGCGCGGTCGGCCGCGGCGACGGTCGGCAACGCGGCGACGCATCTCCGTGCGATCCAGCTCCCGTTCAACGTGGTGATGGCTGACGCATTCACCGTCAAGGCCCACGAGTCACAGGACGGTCCGCAGAGCGCTCTCTGGTTCGCCCACGAGGCCGGACTGAATGTCTTTACGAGCGCAAGTATCGGCCAGGGTGAGTTGGCAGGCGAGCTCCCGGCAGAAGTCGCTGCACGCCTGGAGGGAGAGACGACGGCCCAGCGTGCGATCAACTTCGCCCGAAGTGCCCCCGGCGTAACCGCCTCGCTCGTCGGAACGAGTTCCGTCGAACACGTCGAGGAGAACCTCATCGCGGGCGAGTACGATCCGCTCGGGGCCGACGCGTTCGACGCAGTCTTCGAGTAGTTATCGCAGCTCCTTCCACCGACCACCACAGTCGGGACAGACCCGAACGGAGCCGATCTGGTCGGGATCGTTCTCCGTTTTGAGATTCTCCTCGCAGTCCCCGCAGACGATTCGCTCGTACGTATCCTTCTCCAGGGTTCCGTCGCGTAACGCCTTGCGGACTGATTTCATACTACATGTAGATACAACCAACCGGCAAAAGTACTGGGGCCACTCCTGTGGAACGGCCGGTCCGGAAACGACGGCCGGAAGCGCCGAGGTTTTGAGCGTGCGGACCAACTAGGCTATGATGGAGTACGTTCAGGAGCGGATCGCCACGGTGCACGATTTTACCGACCCCGTTCCGTCGGCACCGACGGACAGCACCGCGGTTGTCGTTCCGATGACCCACCGGGAGCACGGTGCACCTGCTGCAGAACGGACCCTCTCGACGCTGTCGAGAGTCGACCCGGCGACGGTCGTGGTGCCGCTCAGAGCACCACCCGAACGCGTCGACCCGTTCCGGGAGTGGCTCGACGGTTTTGCGGTCGACACCGAACTGCTCTGGTGCAACAGCGAACCGGTCGAATCCCTGCTCGCACGGAGCGGCGTCCCCACCAATCGGGGAAAGGGGCGTGACGTCTGGCTCGCGCTGGGGGCGGCCGCAGCGGACCACGAGTATATCGTCGTCCACGACGCCGACGCGACGACCTACTCGGCGGCACACGTGCCGCGCCTGCTTGCGCCACTGGGCCACGACTACTCGTTCTCGAAGGGCTACTACGCGCGAATCGAGGACGAGCGCCTGTATGGCCGGCTGTTTCGGCTGTTTGTCGCGCCGCTTATCCGGGCCCTCAGTGATCGACACCATGCCCCAGTATTGCGCTATCTGGATAGTTTCAGATACGCACTGGCTGGCGAGTTCGCCATGACGGCGGAGCTCGCACAGTCGATTCGTGCCCAGCCGAGCTGGGGCCTGGAGATCGGTACGCTGGGGGAAGCTTTCGATCACTGTGGGTTCGAGGGCACTGCACAGGTCGACCTTGGATTCCACGAGCACGACCACCGGGCGGTCCGTGGCGAGACCGGGCTGGCGGACATGGCCGAGCACGTCGGTGATGCGCTGTTTCGCGTGCTCGACGATCACGGTCTTGATGTGGCGTATGGGACGCTTCCTGCTGACTACCGACGGACGGCGAACCGACTGGTCGAGCAGTACGCGCTCGACGCCTCGATGAACGGGCTGGCGTTCGACGCCCCGGCAGAGCGCGAACAGGTAGCGGCCTACAGCGCCGCCGTGACGCCACCAGGGGAGGATGAGCGACTGCCCGCCTGGAAGGAGGTCTCGCTGTCGCCTGTCTCTCTCGAACGGGCGGCCGTCCGCGCACTCGACGGCCCATCCCTGACGTCGAGCGAGGACTGACGCTGTCGGCACCGAACGTCTGCGAACGCACGGAAACGACTATTTATATGGGGGACAGGTCATCGACTATGACCGCAACACTCGACGATCTCGCCGGCGTCGTCGACCTTTTCGACGGGCTGACACGCGCAGAACTGGCACAGGCACTCGTCGAACTCGGCGCACGACGCGGGGACACACCTGATGATGACGCGATCGACGCCGCGATCCAGCAGGCCCTCGACGAGTACTATCTGATACGCTACGAGACCGCAGATCCCAGCTTGCTCGTTGCCGGTCCCGCGGCGTTTCCGACGCTCCCCGAGCACGCGGAGGATCTGCCCCACATCATGGACGTTCCGAATCGCTCGCCGGATCGTGACGACCTCGGAACCGTCGCCGCGGAACGGGTCCGATCGGATGCCGATGCGGCGATCGAGGCCAGCGACACGGAGCGCATCGAGACGCTGATCGACGTCAGCTACGACATCGAGGCGTGGGCCCCTGTCGACCTTGACGATGTCCGGGAACGGCTCGACGAGCACGCGACGACGGGCGAGTAGCGATCGGATTCTGAAACGCTATACATCCGGAGGTCGTAGCGGGGCGTACCGACCGATGGATCTCGATCTGGAACGCGTCGCGGCGTACGACCCGCGCGCGATTACCGACGAGCGCCACGATGCCGCGGTCCTCGTCCCGGTGATCGACCGGAACGGCGAGAGCCATCTCCTGTTTACGAAACGTGCCGACCATCTCGGCGAGCACCCCGGTCAGATGAGCTTTCCCGGTGGCGGGTGCGAACCGATGGACGCCGACAGCCACGAGACCGCACTCCGGGAGGCAAACGAGGAGATCGCACTGGAGCCCGCGGATGCAAGAATCGTCGGCCGTCTCGACGACATCCGGACGATCACCGAGTACGCGGTCACGCCGGTCGTCGCCCGCGTCCCCGACCGCCAGTACGTCCCGGACGAATCAGAAGTCGCCGAGATCGTGGTGCTGCCAGTCTCGGGGCTCGTCGATCCGGACAACTACGAGTTCGAGGAGCGTGACCACCCCCACTACGGCGAGATCGTGATCCATTACTTCCATGTCGACGGCTACACAGTCTGGGGCGCAACCGGCCGGATCGTCGTCGACTTTCTCGAGCGGACGACCGACTGGCGCGCGCCGGAGCGGATCGACCGGGATATTGCCTGATCCTTACGCCTCGTCTGGTTTTTCCAACAGCCCATCCCGTTCGTCGAGTTCGCCGCGATAAATCGCGTACGCGATCACGCGCTCGCACTCGGCGGGTGAGACGTCGTACGCCGAACTCGCCAGCGTCTCGAACTCCGTACGGTCGACCGGGAACTCACGGTTCTGGAGCAGACGGACCACCTGGTTGTACGTCTCCGTCTCTGGTCGTTCGGGAGCGTCGGGATCGGCGTCGTCAGTATCGCGTGCGTTCGCTTCCGCAGCGGCGGACGCGTTCGCACTGGGGGAAGTGGACTGCTCATCTCGCTGTTCGCCCGAGTGCTCGGCCTGTTCGTCGTCGTGTGTCCCGTCGGCTGGCTCTACTTCAATCCCATCGTCGAATGAGCCGGTTCCGGGAGCTGGCTCGTCGTCCGCTGCTCCGTTCCGCCCGTCCGGCGTATCGTCGATTGTCGGCGTCGGGGTGGCGCTCCGACTGTCGGATCTCGATTTCTCCTGTGCGTCGTCCTCGTCAGTGATCGGTTCGAGCGTCACCGCCGCGTTTTCCCCGGTCGCACCAAGACGTCGGACGGTCGGTTCGAGCACCTTTTCGAGCTTCCTCTTGCACGATGGACACAACGATGCGATCGGCCCCTCTTCGTCGTCCACCGCGGCCGGGACCACGTCGTAATCGGCAACCGGAGCGTCGACGGCGACACCGCAGAAGTAACACGCATCAAACTCGGGCATACCCGGACGTGGTGTGAGAGCATCAAGAAACCCCCGGTCGCTTCACTCCTCGTCGATCCCAGTGAACTCGAACCGCGCGCCACCGTCAGTACTCGTCCCGACGGCTATCTCCCAGCCATGCCCCTCGGCGACGCTCTTGACGATGTAGAGGCCGAGGCCTGTTCCGAGTTCTTCCGTCGACATTCCCGGACTGAAAATCTCCTCAGTGAGGTCAGCATCGATGCCGGGGCCCGAGTCCTCGACGTACCATCCCCCCTCGATCCGTCCGACCCGGACAGTGACGTCCTCGCCGCCGTGCTGGATCGCATTCCGGAACAGGTTTTCGAGTAACTGCATCAGTCGGTCGTAGTCAGCACGGATCCAGCCGGTTGAGTCGACCACGAGCGTTGCGTCGGCAGTCTCCGTCGTCTCCCAGGCGTCTTCGACGACCGCGGCGAGATCGAGTAGCTCCTGCTCGCCGACCTGATTCCCGGTGCGGGCGAGCCACAGCAGGTCGTCGATGATCCGCTCCATCCGATCGAGGGAGCGTTCGACCTCCACGAGCTCGTCGACTGCCTCGGTATCGGTCTCCTGAGCGATCTCTACATAGGCGCTGGCGACGCCGAGCGGGTTGCGAAGGTCATGAGAGACGACCGACGCGAAGCTTTCCAGGCGTTCGTTCTTTTCCTGTAGCCGTTGTTCGCGCTCCCTGCGTTCCGTTACGTCGGTGAAAATGCCGGTGAAAAACCGCTCTCCGTTGTATTCGTGTTCGCGGAGACTGATCGAGACGACGAGCTCGTGGCCAGCCCTGTGCTGTGCCGGTAGTTCGACGCCGTCCCAGTCGATATGTCGCTTGCCGGTTCGTAGATACGCTTCTAACCCCGCCCGATGGTCGTCGCGGTGCCGTTCGGGAATGATCGTCATCTTCGAGCTTCCGACCAGTTCGTCAGGGGAATAGCCAAGAATCTCTTCGATAGCCGGGTTTGCGAACACGATATTGCTGTCCTCGTCGATCGTGAGGATCCCTTCTGACGTGTTCGCAAGCAGGGTTCGGTAGAACTCGATATCGTCATCGGCGATCGAGGAATCGACGACGAGCTCGTCCGCTTCTCCGTCCCCTACTGTATCTGTCACAGTATCGAGTTCGACCCACGCGTAAAATAATCTTCGGGGTCGGGATGTGACCGCCACCAAACAGGTTGGCGCTAGAACTGATCCTGCAATTCAATCTCGGCCACGATATCGTAGGGATCCTTGCCCTTGCGGATCGCATCGAGCATGACGAAGGCGTCGCTCGGCGAGAGGAAGTGTGTCGTCACTGCCCGCCCCAGCGGTGTCGGCTCGAAGCCGTCGATGAACTCGTACTGGAGCAGTTTACCGACGGCGTGTTTGGTCGGGACGTCGCCAAGCATCCGGCCGTTGAGCCGTTTGGTGGCCTTGCCCGCGACGGTGATGTTCGCCAGCGTCTCCTCGACGGCCGCGCGTTCGTCGTAGACTGTCCGAACCGATTCCATCTCGCCTTTCAGAAGCTTGAATGCGACCTCGTCCTCGCTCATCTCCATGCTGGAATGGTAGCTCGTGTCGGGTTCGACCAGCACGTAGACAGTGCCCTTGTCGTGGTAGTCAGGGCGTCCGGCCCGGCCGAGCATCTGGTGGAACTCCTGAACCGAGAGCCACTCGATACCCATCGCGAGCGTATCGAAAATGACCTGTGAAGCGGGGAAGTCCACACCGGCGGCAAGTGCGGCCGTGGTCACGACGGCGGCGAGGTCCTGATCGCCGAACTTCCGCTCGACGGATTTACGCTGCCCGTAATCGAGCCCGGCGTGGTAGGCCGCCGAGTCGTACTCCAGTTTGCGACTGATCTCGTGACAGCGCCGTCGCGAATTGGTGAAGATGATCGTCTGTCCCCGATACCCCTTCGAGGATTTCGAGTCGAACTCCCGTTTGACCAGCTTGTTCTCCAGTCTGGTCTTCTCGCGCTGGTCGGCAAAGGTGACGTGACGCTCGATCGGAACGGGGCGTTCCTCGAACTCGACGAGGTTCGCCCGCAGTCCCTGTGCGAGTTCGCGGGGATTCCCGACTGTCGCCGAGAGGTAGATCCACTGAGCGCCGCTGTACCCCGAACGGGACGTTGCCCGCTCCTCACAGTAGTACTTGAGCCGCGAGATCATCCCGTCCAGCCGGTGGCCCCGTTCGTCCTCTTTGAGCGTGTGCACCTCGTCGATGACGACGGTACCGATATCGCCCAGATCCCGTCCGGTCCGGAGCGCGTGGTCGATCCCCTCGTAGGTCCCGACGATGACGTCGGCGCTGGGATCGAACCGACTGCCGTTATCCCGGACCCGGCTCGCCCCGACGCGGATCGTCACGTCGACGAGATCGCCGTACTCGTCCTCGAAGTCCTCGTGTTTCTGATTTGCCAGCGCGACCAGCGGCACGAGAAAGAGCATCTTGCCCTTGCCGTTGAGGACGCGGTCGAGCCCCGTCATTTCGCCGACGAGCGTCTTTCCGGTCGCCGTCGCGCTCACGACGAGCTGGTCGTCGCCTTCCAGCAGGCCGTTCTCGATTGCGAGGCTCTGGACTGGCAGGAGCGTATCGAAGCGGTCCTCAAGGAGTCCCTGCACACCGGGATGGAGATTCAGCGAGTCAACACGAACCCGATCGATCTCGTCGGTCGTCGCGCTGATCTCGTCGAACTTGGTCAGATCCGGATCGAGATGGCCCTTGAGCAGGTTCGTGATCCGTTCGAGATCCTGTACGTCAAGCAGTAGCTCTTCGAGTCGCTCCTGTGCGGCACTCGTAACCTCGCCCTGATAGGAGAGTTCACGTTCGAGTTCGACTTTGGCGCAGTCCGGACAGACGAACTCGTCGTCTTTCTTGATCGCCGTCTCGCTCGTCAGCGGCGAGTACCGTCCGTCAGAGGCACAGAGCCGACACGTCCGGACGACCTTGGCCGAGAGCTGGTAGCCGTCGAGCGCCTCGCGTAACCGGTCACGATGCTCCGGTGCGGTCTGTTCTGAAATACGGATGCGGTTCGCCCGACGTGCGATATCGACGAACTCGTCGGGACTGCGTGGCTCCTCGCTGGAGCCGTCCTTGATACGAAAGCGGCCGGGGCGGGGACCCGCGGAGGTCTCCTTGAGGTCGAGTCGGGCGCGAAACAGTCGCTCGCCGTCGCGTCGAACGGTGACGAAGTAGTCGTCGTTCGACTCGTGGAGGAACAGCGTGTCGACCTGCGGGACCTGCCGTGACACACGCCACAGTACCCATCCCGCCTATTTGAGACGTTCGGAATCCGAGTCGTCGGTGCGCTGGACGGTGACCCGTCCCCCGGTCTCCGCGAGGCGGAATCCGGCTGCGTCGAGCCAGTCGGCGGCATGCCCCGCACCGTGCAGGAGTAGTTCGACCAAGTCGCTTCGCTCGTCGATGTCCGTGGCGAGACGGTGCGAGTCGAACACGGAGAACGCAGCACCGATCCGGGCAGCGACCTTGCGGTGGTCACGAAAGGAAACGCCGTGGTAGTCGACCCGGAACTCGGGATGACGGACCACAAGGGCATTCGTCCCGCCGCCCCGCCCCGGGACTGCAACGACCTCTCCATCGGCGTCGAACAGCCGGTGGAGATCGGCTGGACGCGCTAGCGCGAGATCGGCCATCACGACGGCGACCGGTTCGTCAGCGCCTGCAAGCACGTCGTTGATCGCGGGCGAGAGTGGGCGGTCGTCGACGGTGACCGGGACAGTGACATCCCGCTCGTCCGCCAGCGGTGCCGTCGCCAGTAGCTCCGGCTCTTCACCGCTTTCCCGAACCGCCGACAGCACGTCCTCGAGCATCGCGTACGCGAACTCGGCCCGTTCTCGCCGGTCGAGCACGTCCGAAAGGCGCGTTTTGGGCTCGCTCGCGTCGAACGGGACGAGTACACGCATGGCTATGGATCGACGTCGAGTGAAAAAGGACGTTGCGAATTCGGACTAGCCGAGTTTGTCGTAGTCGTCGCCCTGCTGGCGCCTGTAGAGCAGGAATCCGAGTCCGGCGACGACCAGCAGCCCGACGAGACCGACTCCACCGTAGAGGAGCAAGTCGCGCTGTTCGGCACTCGATTGTGCGTCCTCGGCTTCGGACTGTGCCTGCTCGGCGTTGCTGATCGCGCTCTCGAAGTTCCCATCGTTGTAGAAGTCGATGGCGTTCTGGAGGTCACTCTCGGCACGGTCGACATCAGCACCGCTGTCGCGAGCCTCCTCAACTGCAGCGCTCGCGTCGTCGATCGCCGTTCGCGCGTCGGAGCTGTTGGCCGTGTAGTGATGGGTCGACCACGAGCCGATATCTTCGGTTGCGCCGTCGTCGCTACGGACCTGCGTGATGTTCATCGCGGTGAACTCCTGGCGTGGCTCGTAGCTGTACTGTTCGACTTCGGGAACCTCACCGGTCAGGCTCACTTCGACCTGGCGTGGCTCTTCGTCGAGGCTCCGGTCGATACCGTCCTGTCGGATCTCCTGTCCATCGATCTGGTGTTCGTCGATCTGGGTGTCACCGTCGTAGTACGTGACCGTCCAGGTGACGTTGTTCAACTCGGTCTCGCCGTCGATCGCCCACTCGTCGTAGTCGTCGTAGAGGTCATCGATCTCGACAGTCGCGCTCATATCCGACTCGACCTCCGCCTCGTCGGGGACGTCCTCACTGGTGACAGTGACGGCTCCTGCGAGACCGACCGTGGCAAGCAGGAGACAGCCGACGACGAGCAGGGTAGTAAGCTTAGAATAACGGTTCAAGTTCATCTTCGTCATCTTCGACAAGGCTTTCTAAGTTCTCTTCGCTTTCCGATCGGATGTCCTCGATGTTGTCCTGTGCCTCGATGGCGACCTGCTGGAGCTCCTTGATCCGGGGGACGTTCGAGACGCCCGCGAGCAGGATAACACTGGCGACGAAGTTCGATTCGGGTACGGGGTAGTCGCCACCGCGCACTTCCATGCTACCGGTCTGCTCCTCGAGCCACTTGCGCCCGCGCTCTATCCCTTTCCGGTTGAGATGCTGCGGTGGGCCACTCAATACGAGTAACGCGCGTTCGGTGCCGTCGATCTCACAGGGGAGCGTAAGCCGCCCAAGTGCAGCTTTGCGGACGAGGCTCGTGATCCGGTTGGTCGTGTGTGCGGTGTCGACCTGCGGTTCGTCGCCGCCGGTAAAGCGTGAAAGAAGACCGCTGTCATCGTCACCCTTTTCGACTTCCTCGCGCGCATAGCCGATCGTCGAGACACCGCCGCCCGAAAGCGTGTTGATGATCTCGCTGGAGTCGACGACGCTTTCGGCGACTTCATCGCCCTGATTGATCTCGCCAGCTCCGAAGAGAATCCCGAAGCGTTTGACGATCTCGTCGTTGATCTCGGCGTAGCCGCTCTCGACTGACTCGCCGGACTGACGCCACGAGTCGTTGTCAAAGACCATCAGGTTGTCCACTTCGCGAACGAATGTCTGGAACGATCGTGCGGCGTTGAGCGTGTAAATTCCGCCTTCGTCGCTACCCGGCAGCACACCCAGTCCGTAAACGGGCTCGGTGTAGATTCGCTTGAGATGCTTTGCAAGTACGGGCGCACCGCCGCTTCCCGTACCGCCACCCATCCCGGCGACGATCAGGAACGCGTCGACCTCGTGGACGGGGATTGCGTCGATTGCACCCTGCACCTCGTCGATATCCTCCTCCGCGATCTCGGCCCCGAGTTCGTTGTCCGCGCCGACGCCGTGGCCCTTTACGCGAGACTGGCCGATCAGTACGCGGTTCTCCTGGGGAATCCGATCTAGCCCCATCAGATCCGCCTTGGCGGTGTTTACCGCCACTGCGGATCGAACGATCCCGCTGCCGGTCCGATCGTCGTATTCGAGGAATTTATCGACGATCTTCCCGCCTGCCTGTCCAAAACCGATCATCGCCAGTTTCATAATTCGTATCCGGGTCTCCGTTGGCATGAGAACAGAGGTAATAGGAATATAAGCCTTGTGATGGTGTGAGTAAGGGCCGTCTATTCAATAGCAAAAAACCGCAAGACGGGGGGAGATCCTATCGGTAATTGTTGATGGACTGGAAGAAACATTCTACGGGACCGTAGCGGGTGTTTAAGATCTGTTATTCTGTCGGAGTAAAAAACAAGTGCTGGCGTTAGGACAGTCCTAAATACTGCTGAAGCGTTGTGAGGGAGTCGGGATCGGCCCCGAAAGCGGTGACACCGTTGTCCGTCGTAGTGTTATCCAGTCGGAGTGAGCGCGCCTGATCTGGCCCCATCGGTATGAACGGGACCGGACCCGCGAAAGTCAGCCCGATTTTTGCAAGCGTCATCGGTAGTGGAACGATTTTGGCTGACTTCCCTTCTGCCTCGTACGCAAGACGGGTCACCTCCGCGAGGGTCAGCACATCCGGGCCCCCGATCTCGTAGATTTCTCCCGTATGGGCGTCATCTTCGACTGCATCGGCGAGCATCGGCACCAGGTCGTCAACGTGAATCGGCTGGAACCGGGTCTTGCCGCCGCCGGGAAGGACTTTGAACAGCGGTCCGGGCGTGAGTTTGCGTGCGAACGGAACGAACTCCCCGCCGTCGCCGAACACGACGGAGGGCTGGAAGATCACCGAATCGACATCCGCCTCCCGAACTGCCTCCTCGGCGAGCCCCTTCGCACGGATGTATTCGGTGAGTCCGTCAGGGTCCGCACCCAGTGCACTCATGTGGACCAGTCGGTCGACACCGTGTTCGTCCATCGCCTGTAGCACGTTTTCGGTCCCACCGTAGTGGACCGTCATGTGCGTGACTCCTTTCGGCGGCTTGAACAGCGGGGAGAGCGCAACGAGATTGACCACGACATCCTGGCCCTCGAACGCGCCCTCGATCGAGTCATAGGCCGAGAGATCGCCGACAGCTGTCTCGACGCCTTCGGGCAACTCACTCGGATCGGGATCGCGTGAGAGCGCCGTGACGTCGTGCCCACGGTCGACGAGTTCCGTACATAGGTTTCGACCGATAAATCCGGTTCCGCCCGCGACAAGGACATTCATGCTACGAGAGTGGGGTTGATCGCCGATAAATGTACCGCGAAACTGAGGGGTCCGGTTCTTACTCTCTGCTGTCTCCGTCCCCACGTGCGAGGAATGCCAGCACGACACACATTCCCATCACGCGTGTCGCGGGAACGACCCACGGCTTCCACTCGCACCGATCGGGGTCGGCGTAGGCCAGTCGCGCGCCGACATCGACGTATCGTCGAGGAAAGAGTACGGCCGGTCCACACACGAATGCGAACAGTTTGCGGACCCGACCGTGGGGATCACCGCGGCGTGCGAGCAGTAGCCAGACCAGGGCTTCGAGTCGAGCCATCGGGATCGTCCACGCGCGCAGTTCGCAGTCGTCCGGGTTTTCGAGGGCGATCCGCTCGGCGGCGTTGATAACCCGGCCGGGGACGAGCAGTTCGATGAGACCAGCAAGGATCAGGAGTCTTCGGGCCATACTCCAGCTAACAACAGCAGCTAAGAAAAATGGGGTCCCTACAGGCGGACTCCGACAGACAATTGATCAGTCAGGGCGAACCCGGTGGTATGCTGGTGACGCTCGAAGGGATCGACGGGAGCGGAAAGACGACCGTCTGGGAAGCGCTACACGAGGAGTTCCCGGATGCCGTATTCACCCGCGAGCCGACGGAGACGTGGTACGGCGAGGCGGTGAACCGCTCAATCGGGGACGACGACGCCGATCCGCTCGCCGAGCTGTTCCTCTACACGGCCGACCATGCGGCTCATCTCGCGGAGACCGTCCAGCCTGCTCTGGATCGTGGCGACCTCGTGATCTCCGATCGCTACTCCGACTCGCGGTACGCCTATCAGGGCGCGACACTGGCGGATGTCCTCGACGAGCCGATGCAGTACGTCCGGGATGTCCACGAGCCGTTTACGGTCCGACCAGACCTGACGATCTACTTCGACATCGATCCCGAGACCGCTGCCAGGCGAAGCGGCAAGACCAACAAGTTCGAACAGCACGCCTACCTCTCGCGAGTCCGGGAGAACTACGAACGACTAATCGAGGACGATCCCGGTCGGTTCGTCCGGATCGATGCCTCGGACTCACAGAGTGCAGTGCTGAAACAGGTCGTCGACGCCCTCGACCAGGTCGTCGACCCCGAACCAGGCGGTGCGTGACCCCTTTGTTCCGTCCTCGTGTCTCGACGTTCCTTCTGCTCGCGTCGAAATATATATGTGATGTTAAATTACATCTATATTAGACAATAATGGCGGGGACAGAGGACGGACTGCTCGAAGCGGTGCCGGACGCTCGGTCGGTCGACCACAGGGCCGAGTCGAAGTATATCCACCTGTACGACGCCGTTCTCGAGGACGGCGAGCGCTGGCGGCTGCTCACTATCGCCCCGGAGATCACCGATCGCGCGGTACGGACGGCGTTCACGCAGGTCGCCGGTCAGTGGGAGAAACACGGAAGTCACGACAACTGTGTTACGGTCCATGCCACAGGGACGCGACCACGGCCGTGGATCGCCGTCGAGCACCTCGACGGGGAGCCAGTCACCGCGGATCTCACTCACGAGGAGATCGGAACGGTTCTCGAAGATGTCGCGGATGTTCTCCAGCACGCTGGACTGTTCTACGGCTCGTTCCATCTGGCGCTTGATCCCGAGCAGATCTGGGTGACGCGCAACGACGAGGGCGCGATTGACGCGGTCGTCGACAACTGGGGGCTGGAGCGAGCCTGTCGAGTCGCTGCCGGGGAGACGCCGATCACGCCGTACACTCCGCCGGAGCTGCTCGACGAACCGGACGAGAAATCGTCCAGCGCCGACGTGTATGGGCTCGGTGGCGTCGTGTATTACGCCCTGACCGGACAGCCACCGATCGATCCGGACGACAATCTCGCGGCGGCGATCCGGGCTGGGTCGATCACGCCGCCCTCGGAGATCGATCCGTCCCTGCCACCCGAACTCGACGATGCCCTCGCCACTGCTCTTGCGACCGACCCCGAGGACCGCTACGAGTCACTGCCAGCACTGCAGCGCGGTATCAGCGATGGCTTGACTGCAGCGAGCGAAGCCGAACCGGCCGATGCTGACGGCGACAAACAGCCGTCGGCGTCCGGGAGCAACACCCCAGCCGACTCCGACGACGAACAGGTTGGCGATTCCGACCAGACCGACGAAGTCGCTGCTGATAGCACCGTGGATGCGGCCTCTAACAAGGACGAGCAGGACACCGAGCCGACCCCCGATACTGTCTCCACAGAGTCCGACGATGGTGCTGCAGGGGGTGAACACGACGACGGATCTCCGGATGACGAGGATGTCGATGGATCTACCGGGGATACAGGCGACGGGGTCGATGTAGGAGGCAACAGTAAGGCTACGGACGAAAGTGACAGTAAGGCTACGGACGAAACAGTCACTGACCCGGACTCGCAATCCGGGGGCGATGACGCAGCCATCTCCCGGCGGAGTCTCGTTGCAGGGGTGGGCATCGGGGCACTCGGTGTTGGCGGACTGTTAGTACTGGGAACCTCGATCCTCGGCGGTGGCGACGAGGACGAAAACGGTGAGGAAGCCGCGAACGGCGACGAAAACGGCCAAGAGGCCGCAAACGGGGATGAGCAAGCGACCCTGGAGCCCGCCGTCACGTTCCCGGACCAGGCTCTAGACGGCGGCGATGTGACGATCGAAGTCACTGCCCCCGAAGACTACTTTGTCCTGATCAGCTACCCGGACGGCGGTGAGGAGATCGTCGCTGGGTCGGACGACGTAAGCGGTCTCGATAACGAGGAGTTCCCCGTCGAAATCGAGGATCGGGGCGGTCTCCCCGGGGAGCATACCGCACACATCATCGCTAACGACGATGGAAGCGGGATTTACGGCCCGGGCGGCGAAGTGTCGGGATCGACTGCAGCCGCTGCTGGGGCGACCGACGATGCAGAGGTTACCGAGTAATCACTCACTGCCCTGGCATCTACGTGGGCATCACGAGGGATGCTGGTTTTTGATCCGCTCGGCGATCTGTCCCGGCACCGGCGTCCCGCAGTCCTTGCACTTCCAGGTTGGGTAAACGTCACCGTCCTCTTTCCTGAGGTCCTGCCTGTACTGCACTGTCGCGCCGCAGACACACCTGTGGGTCGCGGGGCCCATAGCCGTACGAACAATGTACAGCCGAATAAACGCCTCGCCGCCGGATCCCGGAGTCGCAAGATTCGTTGTGACCGCGCACTGAACGGGAGCAAATGACGGTCATCGGGCTCGACGACACCGACTCGCGCGAGCAGGGAATGTGTACGACGTATGCCGCGAGTCGGATCGCCGACGAAATCAGTGCGGCGGGCAGCGCGGTCACCCGCGTCCTGCTGATTCGCCTCAATCCCGCGGTCGAGCACAAGACCCGTGGGAACGCCGCACTCGCGATTCATACGGATCTCACACCCGATCGGGCGTTCGGGATCGCCCGCGAGTTCGTCGCGGACTCGGCAGTGACTGATGATCCTCGCACGAGCCCGGGCGTCGTCGTCGCCAGCGGCTCCCCGGAGGCGGTCCCCGACGATGTCGCTGCCTTCGCAGGGGACGCAACGTCTCGACACCACGATCTCGCCGACGCCAGGGCGCTGATCGACGCCCACGGCTACCGGAGCGCCGGCTGGGATGGCGGACGGGGACGAATCGGCGCGCTCGCGGCGATCGGGGCGTGGCGAGCACACGACGACTGGACCTACGAATATATTTCCTACCGCGAAGACGAACGCCGCGGAACGCCACGGGATATCGACCTCGATACCGTCTTCGCTGCTGCAGACGACTACTACCCCGAGGCGTGGGATACCGTCGACCGTGTCGAGGGACAGGCGGTCTGTGTCCCGCACACGCCGGGGCCGATCCTCCACGGGATCCGCGGCGACAACGCGGACGTAGTTCGGACACTCGCCCAGCGAATCGAGAGTGAGCCTGTCGAGTCAGCGCGGCTCTTTCACACCAATCAGGGCACCGACAGCCACCTGATCGACGGCGAACCTGGTGACATCGAGGACGGACACGCCTACCGCGTCGACGGGACGGTCGTCGACCCGCCCGAAACCCGTGAGGGCGGTCACGTCTTCCTGACGGTTGAGGATGGGGACGCCAGCCGACAGTGTGCGGCCTTCGAGCCGACGAAACGGTTCCGCGACCGCGTCCGGACGCTCCGGGTCGGCGATCGAGTGACGGTCTGTGGCGAGGTGAGCGACGGAACGCTCAAACTGGAGAAGTTCGCGGTACGCACGCTTGACGAGACGGAGCTCGTGACGCCAACCTGTCCCGACTGCGAGCGTCGAATGGAGAGCGCGGGTGCGGGACAGGGGTATCGCTGTCGGGACTGCAAGACCAGCTCGGATGGGAAAGTCGAGCGCCGGATCGAACGCGATCTCGAACCGGGCTGGTACGAGGTGCCGCCGTGCGCGCGCCGACACATTGCGAAGCCGCTCGTGCGAGGCGGGTTCGACGCGCCGACACATCCTGAACGGTGACGGGCGGCCCTGCTATCCGAGCACGATCGCGGGCACGTTGAACGCCAGCAGACCGAGTACGACCTGCGCGGCGATCACACTCCCGAACGTCGCTTTGAGGGCCGTGGGTGACACCCGGCGGGACCTGATGGCGGGCAGTGTCCAGCGATTACGCACCACGACGATCCACCAGCCAAGAACGGTCAGGGCGGCAGTCACCACGATCACGTCTTTGGGGTTCACCGGGTTGACCAGCAGGTTCGCACACAGGTTGACGACCGCGAGACAGACGCCGATCACGATAGCGATCAGCGCCCGCCGGTCGGGATATCGGGCGAGGAGACGTCCGGCAGCCACGATCAGAAGTTGTGCGAGCGCTGCGCCGGCGATCACGTCCACGAGGTAGTGGACGCCGAGCGTGATCCGTGTTGCGCCGACGAGTGCGACGATCCCAATCGCAACGGTATAGCGTCGCCGCCGCGTGCTGACGGGGAGGTACTCCGCGAGCAGGAAGTAGACGACCGTGCCGGTCATCGCGTGCCCACTCGGGAATCCCGGCCCGGTATTGACGACCGCATACTGGAACGCGGGCTGGAGGAGGGTCGGGAGCGACTCGACGGCAACCATCGGCCTGTCGGGTCGTGGGATCGGATACACTTCCTTGATCGCACGCCACGTCGAAGTGCTGGCGAGCAAGAGCCCGCCGATCACTACCGCATCCTCTCGATCGTGAAACAGATAGACGCCCGCCAGAACGAATCCGACGAACCAGAGGGCACCGAGCTGCGTGAGGAGGGCGATCACCATGGCGAGGGAATCAGGGACAAACGACTGGAACAGGTCGACTGCACCGACGTCTCGCTGCATACATTAGAACACTCACATGATTACTGTTAATATACGTTTCGTCGTAAATGGAACAATACATATCTGGGTGGACAGACTGGCTCGATAGCACGAATTCGAGCACGGACGGTGACTGTGTGGGGCTGTGACACACTCTGAGACACGAGTTGTCAGCCCTGAAAATCAGGGTTCGAGCCGATAGTCAACCGGAGTTCGTGCAGTTGCCATCCGGCGAACGCTGCGAGCGCGAGGCCTGCAAAGACCTGTGACCCAGTTCCTGGCTCGCCGATAGCCAGGTTGGCCAGTGCGAGTCCCGCACCGAACCCGAACGCGGCATCGAGTCCGGTCCCGTCCGTTCGTTCGGTCAGTATCCGCATCCCACCAACGACGGCAAGTCCGATAGCAACGCCCGCAAGCACGTCGACGAGATAATGAACCCCGAGAGCAATTCGCGAGAGCCCAATCACGGCAACGAGAACCGCTGCCAGCGCATACCGCTGGTTCGCCGTGCCGGACGAGACGATTCCCGCCAGCGTGACGTACGTGACAGTCGCAGTGACCGCGTGGCCACTGGGAAACCCGTATCCGCTGTCGACGACTGCGTACTCGAACACGAGAGCGAGCAGTGGCGACAGCGTCTCCGGATCGAGCATGGGCTGGTGAGGTCGGGGTGCCCCGACGATATCTTTGAGCACCATCCAGACGCCCGTCGCGACCAGCAACGCAGCACTCAGCCGAATCGCGCCGGGACGGTCCGAGTGCCAGTACACTACCGCGAGCAGGACGGCAACGAACAGCAACGAGCCCAGTTGCGTCAGGACAGCGATCGGAATCGCGGCAAGGTCGGGCAGCAGTTCGCCGAGCAGTTCGACCTCACCGACCCCCCGTGACATAACATGAGTACGATAGCCGACGGCAAAAACGACTGTCTAGCGCTGGAGACAGGTCATAACGTTTTCATCCCGCTTCCGGTCAGCGGCACGACGACGTCCGCATCCGGCGAGAGGACGCCGCGCTCCCGGTACGCATGCAGGGCGGCGGTTGCGACTGCACTCGTGGGCTCGACGTAGAAACCGTTGCGGTGGAGCCGATCGAGTTCGCTCTCGACATCGTCGCTGTCCAGCGCGATTGCATCGCCGTTCGTCCGCTCGATCGCTTCGAAGAGTTGCTCTTCGCGCGCTGGGGATCGGATCTGAATCCCATCCGCGAGGTCGTTCGTCTCCGGCGGCCTGTCGGAGTTCCCAAGCGCTTCGGTGAGGGCACTTTCCGGGGCGTCTTCGTCAACGTCATTATCGTCGTGCAGCTCGCTGGCGATCGGGTCGTAGCCGACCGCCTGTGCCCCGAGCAACCGGGGGATCCTGTCGGTGTAGCCAGCCTCACGCAGTGCGGTAAAGCCCCGGTACGCGCCCAGTAACACGGTCCCGTGTCCGAGCGGGACGACGAGTGCGTCCGGTACCGACCACTCCCGCTGGGCGGCGATTTCGTACGCCATCGTCGCCGTCCCGGCGTAAAAGGCCGGGTTCCAGGCGTGGCTGGCATACCAGCCGGTCCCCGTCTGCTGTGGCCCCTCGGATCGCTCCCCGTCGGCACCCTCAACTGCGTCAAGACAGGCGTCGGTGACGTCTTCGCGCGATCCCTCGACCCGAATCGGGCGCGCACCCGCTCGCTGGATCGCGACGAGTTTCGACTGTTTCACGTCCGCGGGGACGTAGATATCGGCCTCAATGTCGGCACGGGCGGCGTAGGTGGCGATCGCAGCACCGGCGTTGCCCGAGGAATCCTCGATCACCTTGTCGACGTCGAGCGCGGCAGCGCGGGACAGAGTCAGCGTTGCACCGCGATCCTTGTAGCTGCCCGAGGGGAACAGATACTCCAGTTTGAACTGGGCGTTCCAGCCGTCGGCGTCGACCAGCGGCGTAAAGCCCTCGTTTAACGTAACCAGCGGTGGTTCGGGAAGAAACTCCTGAAACGCCCATAGACCGAGATTGCGGTCGATCGACCGGGCGACTGGTGGGGTGTTTCGACCGGGAAGCGAGCGTTCGGCATAATCCAGCGGTGCGCCACAGAGACACCGCCACGGCTCCTCGGCGCTTGCGTCGTAGGTTCTGTCACAGGATCGGCAATGGAGATCAGTACTCATGTGTAGGGGAGTGCGGACCGGCGGCCGCGGATCCGCTGTCTGTGCGGTACTCACACACATCAGTGCAAAGAGCGTTTCGCCGGCAGAACCACGTTCAGTACGTGTCGATATCTGTGCCGACCGAGCAGATGTATTCGCCTGTTGCGACCTGTGGAAGGCGGCGAGTCCGCCAGAAGACCCCGTCGTTGTCCGCGGTTACCTCGGATTTTACCGTTCCGAAGACATCCGTGATCGTGAAGAGTCGATCGCCCGCCGAGACTCGATCGCCGAGATCGACGGCAAAATCGACCAGTCCACCCGACGGCGAGCCGTACTGGTCGAAGCCCGAGGCTCGGACCTGTGGATCGATATCGGCCATTCCGCTCAGGAAGTCATACTCGCGGAGGACGTTGAACAGCCCCTCGACACCGATCTCGACGCTTCGTTCGTCGAGACCGACAGCGCCGCCCAGCTCCGGGTCGATGGTCGGGATCCCCTCGTCGGGGGCGGCTCTGGCCAGCTGGCCGTCCGGCCCCTTCTGATCGAGGATGTAGCCACAACCAAAGGTTTTGGCCAGTTCGAGACATGCCGTGTGTTTTCGATGTCGCTTCCCGCACCGAACCCGCGTTTCGTTGATCATCCGACTCGTCGACCCCTGATGGAGGTCGATGACGAGATCCGATCCGACTGCGGCGTCGAACGTCGTGCTGGCGATCCGCTCGCTTGACGTGCCGTTATCGTTGCCGGGGTAGACCCGGTTCATCTTCGTGTCGTCGATCGGATTTCGATGCTCGGCGACCTGGAACGCGTGGTAGTTGACGATTCCGACAATCAGGATCTCGCCAGCGAGTTCGGCTGGCTCGACCTGCGGGACGAACCGTCGGAGGACGCCGAGACCGTTTAGCTCGTCGCCGTCGCTGACCGCCTGTACGTAGAGTCGCTTGCCGTCCGCTGCGCCGTTTATGACCGCGACCGGAAGTCCAATCTTGCTACCATCACGGGTCTCGCCGACGTGCAGTCGCCCGGTGTCTATCTCACCGGGTGCTGCGCTGGCCGTCCCCAGCGTTGTCATTACGTGTACTGCAGAACGGAATACTCTTAGTCAATTCGGTATCCGTGAGGAGAGTAGCAGTATCGAAGCGAGATCCGAGAGCAAAAGCGGCGTTCAGTTTTCTGACTCCCACTCGGCCTCGCACGCCTCCGAACAGAAGTGTCGGTGCTCGACTGTCCCGTCCTCGACCCACGTCCGGACGCGATGGGCGGGATCCTCGACGATCGGTTCGTCACAGACGACACATCGGGGGGCGTCGTCCTCGCTGACGTCCTCTTCGAGATCTGAAGTCGGATCTACCATTGTTGCCATTGAAGTAGACGACAGGTTTTAAACGTTCTATTTTTGTGCGCTACAGCTCTCGGGCCGCGTCGACGGCGTCGTCGAGCGCCGGCGCGTCGAAGAGGCCCTGACCGACATAGGCGTTCGTCCCGGCCGTGTAGATGGCACGCGCAGTCTCGATGACCTCCTCGTCGAGCGACTGGGGCTGGACGTCACAGAGCGGTCGCCAGTCGGCCACGTCGGTCTCTTTTGCCTCGGCTTTCGCGGCGTCGACCGCGTCGACCCACTCGGGCTGGGTTCGCTTGTGGTACTGCCGGATGACCTCCTTCGAGAGCTGCTGGTCCTCGTAGCTGAAGCGATTCTCGTCGAAGGTTCCAACCACATCGGCGACACGGATCTCACCGTCATAGTAGAGACACTCGATCTTGCCGTCCTCGTGGGTCATCCCCACCGAGTCGGCGCGCTCGGTGACGACGCGGTTGACATCGCGGGCGACCAATTCGAGTTCCTCGATGTCCGCGACGCCGGCGATCAGGTCCGCTTTGTCCCGATCCAGATACCGGTCGGACTCCTCGTACTTCGTCGAGAACTCGACGATGGGCTCGTCCAGATCGACAGCCTCGTCGGGCCATT
Organism: Natranaeroarchaeum aerophilus; assembly: GCF_023638055.1. Taxonomy (NCBI): domain Archaea; kingdom Methanobacteriati; phylum Methanobacteriota; class Halobacteria; order Halobacteriales; family Natronoarchaeaceae; genus Natranaeroarchaeum; species Natranaeroarchaeum aerophilus. The sequence continues at coordinate 68,102 of NZ_JAKRVY010000009.1, forward strand.
CGTCGAGGGCGAGGCCGTGATCGGACGGGTCCGTCCGGCGGCGCAAGCTGGAGCCGATCGGCACACGATTGCGGAAGACGATTTCGAGCGGGACGAGGTAGTTCTCGCCCGCGGCGTCGTGGTAGGAATCGTAGTCGTACGCCCGCCCGTCGTGTGGCAGCTCCGGAACCTGCGTGAGGTCGATCGCCATCTCGGTCGGCGGCGCGTCGACATCATCGAGCGGGACGGTATCGCCGTCCTCGACGACACCGCGATAGTGAGTCGGCACGCCCTCGGCTTCGAGGCCCTCGAAGTTGTACGCGCCCATCGCACAGAGGCTGGCCCCCTTGTCCGGAATCTCGTCGGGCATCTGTCCCCAGTCGAACACCGAGTACGCGTCCGTAAAGACGAACGCACCGCGACCGAGCTCGTCGGGGGTCGCCTCGACGTCGACGCGGAACTCCTTGACGCTGGTCATACAGAAATGGGCGGATTCGCGGATTATGTAGCTGCCGGAACCGGACGGGCAGCCGACTGTAACAATATCACATTGTATACAATGTTACACGCCGACAACGTCCGGGCGGCGCCAGCAGTTCGGCACGTACCGCGACGAACCCGCACAGGTTTTAACGAGGGGAGACCCAAACTCTGGTGATGGCCGACGGCTTCGAGACCGGCGTCGACGACGATCCCGACCTCTCGTTCGAGCACACCCCGAGCAGCGACCAGTCCTTCGAGAACGCACTGGCGAAGGCACGGGATGGGACACGACTCACGGTTGATGACGCGATCGAGTTACTCACGACCGGCAGCGAGACCGAAGGGATCAATTCCCGCCGCAAAGAGCAGGTGCTCGAAGCCGCGGATCGACGCCGCTCCGAGGTGGTCGGCGAGGAGGTTACCTTCGTCGCGAACCTCAACAACAACGTCACGACGGCCTGTGACGTGGGCTGTCTGTTCTGTAACTTCAAGGACGCCGCCCAGCGCTTCGAGAGCGACCACGATGGCGCAAACGGGGGCTTCACCAAGACTCCAGCACAGTCCCGCGAAATCGTCGACGACGCGCTCGATATGGGGATCTATGAGGTCTGTTCAGTCTCGGGACTCCATCCCGCGTTCGCGCTGGACGACGAGCACCGCGAACTACTCGAATCGCTCGACGATCCCGATATCCAGTACACGCCACCCGAGGCCTACGACGTCGATCCCGGCACATACGTCGAACAGATCGACGCGATGAGCGTCGACGGCGTTCACGTCCACTCGATGACGCCCGAGGAGGCGTATCACGCGCGCCGCGGCACCGACTGGAGCTACGAGGAGGTGTACCGCCGACTCCGGGATGCGGGCCTCGATAGCGTTCCCGGCACCGCCGCGGAGATCCTCGTCCCCGAGGTCCGCGAGGCGATCTGTCCTGGCAAGATCGGCACCGAGGAGTGGCTGACCGCGATGGAGGCCGCCGCGAACGTCGGTCTCGACATCACCGCGACGATCATGTACGGCCACGTCGAGAACGAAGCCCATCGCGCAATTCACCTCCAGCGCGTCCGCGAACTGCAGGACCGAACCGGCGCGATCACCGAGTTCGTCCCGCTGTCGTTCATCCATCCGGAGACCCCACTCTACCGTCAGGGGCTGGTCGACGGCGGCGCAAGCGACGACGAGGACGAACTGATGATCGCCGTCTCCCGACTCTTCCTCGACAACGTCGAGCATCTCCAGTCATCGTGGGTCAAGTACGGCGACGAACAGGGGCTGAAGATGCTCACCTGCGGGGCCGATGACTTCATGGGGACGATCCTCTCCGAGGAGATCACCAAGCGCGCGGGCGGGGACTACGGCGAGATCCGCACGTTCGACCAGTATGCCGAGCTGATCGAGTCGATCGGTCGCGTCCCAGTCGAGCGCTCGACGGATTACCGGAAGCGCCGAAAACTCGACGCCGGAGATGCGCCGCTCGGCCCGCTGCTTGGCCCGCGAGCCGACGGGACGCCGCTGCTCGATCGGGCGAACAATACACCGCCTGCCGCTGACGACTAGTCGTCCGCGAGGATGGCGCGATATCGCTCGCCCGCCGTTGATTGCTCGGCGAGTGCATCCACAATCCGCCCGGAGAGCCAGTCGTCGCCCGTGGCGACACGACCTTCGAATCCGGGGGAGCGCAATTCGGTGGGCAGGAATCGCTCGTACACCGGCAGGCGCTCGCGCAGGGGGACCCCCGCATGCTCTGCTACTGCTTCCAGTTCGTCCAGCGCTGGCCACGCGTAGTCGGGATTAATATGATCGTCAGTGATCGGCGAGACGCCACCCAGATCGTCGATCCCGCAGTCGACGAGTCCACGGGCATCGGTGAGGTTCGGCGGGACCTGTACCGACACCTCCTCGGGGAGGGCAGAGCGTGCCATCGCCACGACGCGCCGCATCGTCGCCCGGTCCGGCGATCCCCCCTGCCAGCGCTCGTTTTCGCTCACCGGCTGGACGATCACCTCCTGAATATGGCCATAGCGTTCGTGCATCTCGCGGATGGCGAGGAGGCTCTCCGCCCGGTCGCGCCAGTCCTCGCCGATGCCCACCAGAATCCCTGTCGTGAAGGGGACCGAGAGCTTGCCCGCGTTAGCGATGGTGTTGAGCCGCTGGCCCGGCGTCTTCTGGCGCGAGCCAGCGTGAACGTCGACGTCCGCAGTCGTCTCCAGCATCACGCCCATGCTCGCGTTGACTTCCGCAACGGTCTGCATCTGGTCGTAGGTCTGATCCCCCGGGTTGCTGTGTGGGAGAATTCCTTCGTCCAGTGCGATCTCACAGACCTCGCGCAGGTACTCGTGAATCGAGTCGTGGCCCCACTCGTCGAGCTGGTCGTGGATCGCCGTGTAGCGGTCGTCCGGGTCGTCGCCGAAGGTAAACAGTGCCTCCGTACACCCGGCGTCGACCCCTGTCTGCAGGATTTCCTGGACTTCTTCGGGCGAGAGCAGCGTCGCCTCGCCCGGTGGATCGAAGTACGTGCAGTAGGTGCAGGTGTACCGACACGCCGTCGTCAGCGGGACGAAGACGTTCCTCGCGAAGGAGAGTTCCTCGGCTGGCGAGACGTCGGCCGGTTCGACGTCGAGCAGTGACTCGATCGCTGCCTCCTCGACGCTCACGTCCACGTCGTACTCGTCGATCCCGGGAATCACGTCACCGGGAGTAGCGGGGCTATCGGTATAAACGTCTCACTCCGGGATCGCTCCCGAAAAATCGGTCGGCGAGTCCGTTCGCGTGGCAAGTCGGTCCGCGCGGGAAGTTGGTCCGCGCGGCCAATCAGTCCGCGTTTGGCGCGGCCTGTTCTTCCAGATCTTCCAGTGCTGTCACGACGTCGCGGCGGTAGTTTTCGAGCGGGAGCTCGTACTCCTCGTCGGCCATCGCGGCGTACTCGTCGGTCTCGGGATCGAACGTATCGATCCGGTCGAGCGTCCGGTCGGCCGCCTCGACGACCCAGCGGTCGCGGATACCGTCGTCGACCACAGTGATCGATTCGGGACGAACCGAGACGTTGACCTCGCCGTCGTCAGTCTCGTACGTTCTCGGCTTGCCGACCACCGCGACGTACTCCGGCGGTTCGAGATCACGGAGCATCGAGGCGGCGTCAGGCTGGTACTGTCCGGCGTAGACGAAGAACGTCCCGGTCGGATCGACGATCCGGCCCCGCCAGTACTCGTTGTCCTCGCCGACGTCTTCCTTCTCGGTCAGCGTGCCGACGAAGAACACGCGGTTCGCGTGTTCTCCCGTCGGAAGGAGCGCGTAGACCGGCGCGCGCTCGTCGTCGGATTCTTTGAACGTGAAGCCTGCGTCGTTGAACTCGCTGGCGAAGACGCGCCGTGCGACCTCGCGGGTAGGTGCGTCGCTCATATTAGATCGACCTCGCTTTGATCAGCATCTCTTCGGTATCATCCGGTGCTCCGAGCTCCTCGACCACGTCGGCCAGGACGTACCGGCCGAAGACCGGTCCCTCTACGCGGTAGTACTTGCCCAGCAGCTTGCCGGAAATCTCGTCGGCGACGACCGTCGTGTCCAGCGCGTCCATCGCCATGTCCTTTGCCTCCTCCAGCGTGATGTCGGCCACCGCCTCGGTCGCCTCCTTGTCGAAGATGACCTCGTGGGCGTCGTGGCCGTCGTCGATTACGCCTTTGATACGCAGGTCGAACTCGCCCTCGACCTCTCCGTGTTCGGAACAGCGCCCGTTCTGGAGGACGCGCGTGCAGTCCTCCTCGGGACAGCGTTTGATCAGGCCGCTACCGCTCTGGATGTCGACCAGCGCCCCCTCGACCGTCTCGGCGTCGTCGCCGACCTCGATCTCCTCTTCGAGCTCCTCGATCGTGGTCGTACGATTTAGCTTCACCGAGTACTGGCCCTGGTACTCGTCGGTGACGACGTTGCCGAGTCGGTAGACCTGTCCGGATTCGAGCTCGTCGAGCTCCGATTTGGCCCACTTTGTGAACTTGATCGTCCCGCTCTCGTCGCCGAGCAAGCCGACCTGTCCGACCGCGTCGCTGCGTGGCTCCCAGAGATCGACGACTTTCGCCTCGACCGTGACCCACTGTTCGGCCTCGTCGATTTCGGCCAGTTCCACCAGGTCGCTCCCGCCACCAGCGCCACCGAGCGCGTCGCGCTCCAATCCTGCCTCGTCGAGGTAGTGGTTGGTGACGCTGCGGCGTGCCTCGTCGACCGGCACTTTGTACTCGTCGACGAGATTCGAGAGTCGCGACTCGACGTCGTCGACGTCTACGTCCAGGTGGTCCGAAAACTGTTCGTGTATGTCTTCCGCGTGTGTGCGAAGGTCCGTCATGGTTTCTCTCGTCTCCGCTTTGTTTTCCGATGGGAGACATTCGAGAGTAGGCCGGGATCGTATATAAACTTCCGGCCCCCATATTGGAAGTGAAATCTCGGTACGTGGCGGTGGCGTGTCTGTCGTGGTCGAATACCGAACGAGCGTGGGGCTACCGGGTGATACCCCGATGGGTCTTAGTGTCCCGACGACCAATGCCGGCCTATGACACCGGACGGTGGCCCCTGTGGCTGACCGCAAGCGCGTCGAGCGGTTCATCCGCTCTACGCTCCAGAACGCGGGCCGACAGGTCGCCGAAGCCAGACAGGCCTACCGTGAGGGGCAGACCACGGCACAGCTGCCGCGCGACGAGGAAGGGCGCGTCCGACTGGTCTGTCGCCGTCACGCCGAGCGCCGCGCCGTCCGCCTCGACGGGGAGGGACGACCAGCCTGTTTCGACGCCGACCATCCCGACTGTCGGGGCTGTGCGGAAGACGTTCAGGACGGCATTGTCGAGACGTGGTAACTCCTCGCGACGCGCGGTGAAAGTGTAATCTGTGGTCAGAGAGGGCGTCCTTTCGTGCGATTTCGAAGTGAAGCGCAGGGGTTGTCAACGTTCCCCGTGATCAGTCGCCCGACGCGGGTTGAACGCCCGCCGACTCGATGTCCTCGCCGCCGACGGAGGACCGATAGGCGTCCATGCCGTCGTCCCGATCGATCCCAAAGTTCCCGGCGTAGAGCTCCTGAACCCGTTCGTACTCCTCGTCGGAGAGCGCGGGTGCGTCGCTTGCGGCCGCCCACGCGTCGATGTCGTCCGTGGTGCGGAAGGTTGGCGTCACGGTCGCAACGGAGTCGTGATAGAGCAGCCACTGGATGGCGGCCTGGGCCATCGTCCGCTCGTCGTCGCGTTCGAGGAATCGGAGCTGCTCTACTTTCTCCCAGCCGGTCTCGTACCACGCGGTCGGGCGGTGTGATCGGTGGTCGCCGTCTTCGAGTTCGGTGTCGGGCGTCACCTGTTCGTTGAGCAAGCCCGAGGAGTGTGGGACGCGGGCCATGATCGACGTCTCGGCCTTCTGGCGCTCGATCTCGTCGACGAAGTGCATCCCCGGCCCCTGCTCGAAGAGATTGAACACGGTCTGGAGCGCGTCGAACTCGTGTTCGATCGCTGCCTCACCCTCCGCGAGCCAGCCGATCGAGGGGCCAAGCGCCCAGCCGACGGCGTCGACGCGGCCCGACTCCTGTAGCTCGTCGAGCGTTTCGAGGACGTCGCGGTCGACCTCGTCGACGTTCGCGTTGTGCAACTGCAGTACGTCGACGTAGTCGGTGTCGAGCCGGTCCAGCGAGCGGTCGAGCGCTGTCTCGATCCACTCGGGTGTGACGTCTTTGGGGAGCTCGCCGTGGCCCGCCTGCGGGTTGTTGTAGAAGTCGTAGCCGACTTTCGTGCCGATCGTCACCTCCTCGCGACGCTCGCCCAGCGCCTGCCCGATAATCTCCTCGCTTGCGCCGTGGCCGTAGACGTCTCCCGTATCGAAGAATGTGATCCCGCGGTCGACGGCGTGACGGACCATATCAATTGCCTGCTGTTCGTCGCGGTCGCCCCACCAGTCGGTCCCGACGACCCACGCGCCAAAGCCAACTTCGCTCACGTCGACGTCGCTCTCGCCGAGCGTTCTATAGTTCATACACACTCGTTATATGTGGGGATACTTAGCGCGTACGGATGCCGGGGTTCGACAATATCGTCTACTGGCGAAGTTATTTGAACAGATATTTCTTCGGAGATTAATGGCAGACACCAGTATATTTATTATCTTGCAAACTACACTGGTGTGTATGGAACGACCGATATCGGATGAAATTAACGGTGGTGGGCGGTCGAAGAAGGTGGAAGAGCTCGATGCAGTCGACCCGGAGACTGTCGCCCAGCTCGACGATACACCCGACAAGAGTGGTGATGGGCCATCACCGAACGAGTTCGAGGGGTTCGTCGCCAATGTCGACACCGAGCCCGTTTGCTCGGAACAGACTGATGACGTTCCGATCGATGCGTCGATGGACGAGCTGTTCGCGGAATAGGCCGTATCCGCGAACCTGAAGCAAGCAGGTCCTCAAACACCGGCGAACGCGGCCCGGACGAAAACCCATTTTACCTCGGGCGGCAAACCCATCCTATGACCAAGCGCCACGTCGACCTCCCCGCGGACGCGGAATCGGGGCTCGACGCCTTTATTACCGAGGTAGACGGCCGCCTCGCGTCCGAGGAGGACACCTGTGCCGTCGTCGAGGACACCCTCGTCGATTTACATGGGGATCGGGAGGCCTACGAGCGGTGGCAAAACGGCGGCGACGTTTCGCCCGCCGAGCGCGTCCGCCTGCAGGGGTACGACCCATGTAACTCGACACTGGAAAGTGAGTACTACGCCGAAAAGGACGAAGCGCAGTTCCAGCGCTCGAAACATCTCCAGTGGCTCTGGCGGCAGTTCGATGCGACACCGATGGCCGACAACGTCGAGTTTGCCCTGCGATTTCGCCGGATGCTCGCGGATCACCTCTTTGCCGACTGTGGCGAGGACTGCCGATTTTTCAAGGGGATCTCGGTGACCTACGGCCACAACATCGAGATCGGCGACAACGTCGTGATTCATGATGACGTGCATCTGGACGACCGCGGTAAACTGACGATCGGGGATCGCGTCTCGATCTCCGACGGCGTCCACCTCTACAGCCACGATCACGACATCGTCGACCAGACCGAGGTACGGAACTACCATACGATCGTCGACGACGATGCGCGCGTCACCTACGACGCGATGGTCCGGGCGGGCTGTCGTGTTGGCAAGAACGCTATCGTCGGCGCGCGCGGTGTCGTCCAGACCGACATCCCGGACCATCATATTGCGGTCGGAATGCCCGCCAAGAGCGTCAAAATTAAACCCGGCTTCGAGGACGAGGCGATACCGGTCGATGGCGACGATGTCAACGTGAACAGACAGGCCGACCGCGAGCTGGAGTACGAGCTGCCGGACGACCTGGAACAGTTCGACGAGTTTCAGCGTGATCTGGAGCCGGACCGACGACTCGATCGGTAAACCATTGGGTCATCGGCTGGTCTGTGAGAGAAGTCTGCGGCCCGGCCGAATGGCCGGGGGCGATCAATCAGGCAACGTTAAACCCACGGTCTCTGAGGAAGTCCTCGACACGTCCGGAGTGATTGCCCTGGAGTTCAATGAGCCCTTCCTCGACGGTCCCACCACACGCGAACTTGGATTTCAGGTCCGAAGACAGGCTATCCAGATCCACGTCGCTGGGATCGAATCCATCGATGATCGTTACCTCTTTGCCGTATCTGCGCTCGTCAATGCGGATCTCTATCTGTTGGGATTCCTTGGCCACGTCTTCGCAGACGCAAAGCTCTTCGGGCAGCCCGCACGTCGAGCAGACTTCCGACATTACAGTTCGATGTATGCCACTATCGTATTAAACGTTGTCGGGACCGGGCGGCACAGAACCCGCCGTCTCCGTTCTCGTGATCAACGACGAAGCAGTCCCCGAACTCGACTCCGTTCGGCGACCAGCTCGTCGACGAGCCGAACCGCATCGTCGGCATCCTCTGCGGAGATCTCTCCGCCGTATCGCGCTCGCTCGTGGATCCGTGCGACCCGCTCGATCCGCTCGTCGACGTCCTCCACGGTAGCGAGATACTCGCGATACGTTTCGGTCGGCTCTCGGTCCCGGTGCTCGTCGCCGAGCAACAGTTCGAGGCGGAAGAACGCACGCTCGATATCCCTCTCCGGGTTCTCGCCCGCACTCTGCCAGTGCAGTTGAGCGGTTCGGTGCGCGCGGTCCACGTAGCCAGCGCGGTGGGCACCGGCGGCCAGCCCGAAGAACAGTACGAGACTCATCGCGATCGTCTCCCGGGATGGTAACGGGATCGTGAATCCTTCGTCGGGGTCGTCGTACTCGTCGACATCCGGTGACTCTTCGTCGTGCTCCTGTTCGTCCGCTTCGGACTCGTCGGTCTCCTCTTCGCTTTCGTCCTCGTCGCTTTCCGATTCGTCTTCGACGGGTTCGTCCTCACTGTCGTCGGTGTCGACGTCGGGGTTCCCGAGCGCACGCTCTTCTTCGATCCGGTCAGCACGGGTGTCGTCACGCGGTCCCGACGGGGTCGGATCGAAGGTTACCCACCCCTGATCGGGGAAGTACACCTCGACCCAGGCGTGGGAGTTCAGCCCGCGGACGACGTACTCGTCGTCCCCGACGGACTGGCCGGTGGAGTAGCCCGTCGCCATCCGGGCGGGGATCCCCTGCGAGCGAAGCATCGCTGTCATCGATGTTGCATAGTAGGTGCAGTACCCCTCATCCATCTCGAAGAGGAAGCCGTCGGCGATGTTGCCGTCGGGCTTCTCGACATCGAGGGAGTACTCCTTTTCGGCTTCGAGGTACTGCTCGATCGCTACTGCGCTGTCATAGGGGTTGTCGGCGTCGGCCGTCACGTCGTCTGTCAGTTGACCCACTCGCTCCGGTTGGTCTTCAGGGAGCTGCAGATAGCGATCCTCGACCTGTTCGGGATAGTCCGTCCCGGCGGTTCGGAGTTCGTCGGGCTCCGCATCGGGGCGTTCACTACGAATTCCGTAGCCGTCGCCCTCGAGAAGTGATCGCTCGGTCAGAACGCTGCCGTGTTCGGTCACCTGGGTCTGGGAGGTGATCCCGCCGCGGACTTCCGTTGGCTGATTGGCCGCAGGCATCGCGTTCGTCTGCGTTTCGACCCGGTAGCTCTGGACGACCGTTTCGGTCGAACCGGGCGGTCCCTCAATTGGACCATCGTAACTACTGGTGTCGCCGGAGCGAACCCAGCCGTCGCCGGTAAACGTATCGTATGTCCCGACGCGCCAGTGTGCTGGCTCGTTGCTCTGCACCGTGTAGCGAACTTCGGGGGTGAGATCGACGCTTCCCTGGATCTGCAGTTCGTCCGGGGAGTTCATCAGGCTTCCCTCGACCGTGTCCGCGTCCTCGCCGTCTTCCAGTCCGCCCAGAGAGCCGGGACTGTCGAGCCCGAGGGGCGCTCCGCTACCACTCGGAACGACGGTGACTGAAACGGTGAACAGGAGCATCACGGCAACCAGAACGATGAGAACGTCGAGCTGTCGAAGCGAGCCGTCCCTGCGATCGAGTTCGCCGAACCCGACTGCACACGTCGCGGCGAGGACGCCGATTAGCGTCGTCATTGCCGGGGCGTCCCCGGTGAGCACGAGCATCAACAGTGCACCCCCACCAACGACGGTACTCCCGATATAGCGGCCACGGACTGCCAGATACCACGACAGGAAGACCGGTGCCGGTGCGGTGCCGGTCGCCCACACTTCTGCGTCCGTAATCTGGATTAGCGACAGGCCAGTAAGCAGGGACAGCGCGTCGTTCAACAGGACATCCCACGAGCCGATTACTGTCGCAGTCGTCCCGGGCGACATCGCGAGATACCAGCCGTAGCCGATGATCAGTAGACTCCCGGCGAGCAACAACGCAGTGCGCTCTGCAACGAGTTTTGCAAGGATCGTCGCGACCACTAGCGTCAGCATCACTGCCGTGACGACCTGCGATGACTCTCCGACAACGATGGCGATATCCCGTAACACCGTTGTGTAGGACACCGTCAACACCAGAATCGAGCCGAGTGCGAGATACCGGTATGCGGAGGTGAGCGCCACGTCTTCCGGAAGCAGAGTCCCGAGTCGCGCGGTGTTCGTACTCACGTCGCTCCCACCCCGGTGGCGGTCCTGCCGAATTCGCCCCGACCAGCTTCAGAGGCCCGGAAACCCTCCCCGGCTGGGTCAGTCCTGCCTCCCGTAACGAGATCGTCGAACGCAACCGTTGTGCGGTCCGCTCGAACTGTAACATCCTCTCCCTCGGCCGAGACGATCAGGTCAGCACGCTCCTGTGTTTCGTCGGCCAGTCTCCCGCTGGAAAGCCGAGCGAGCGCCGCCAGTATCGATCGCCGGTGCTCTCCGCCGCTTTCGGGAGCGACCGTCGCCGTGGGAGTCCCGAGACCGACCTCGAAACCGGTGTCGAGGAGGTAACACGCAATGCTTGCGGCGGCTGCCGCGAGGTTGTCAGGGTCACCGGCGTCGGTATCAACCGCTATTCGGACTGTCTCCTGCCGACTGCTATCGTCGAATTCCCCGACGACGAGCCCCTCGTCCGGGCGTTTTGCACTCGCCTTCCAGTCGACATCCCGAAGCGTGTCACCACGCTGGTACTCCCGGAGATGCTCGAACTCGTCGTTACCGTAGGACTGATCGACCGCCGAGAAGACTGTCAGACCGGAGCCTGCAGGATCGAGCTGATAGGTTGGCGGATACACGAGCAGTCGGTCGATCTCCTCGAACTCGAACTGCCGGGTGAAAAGCCCCAGAACATCCGTAATTTCGACAGCAAGCGGCCCGATCTCGTGATCGCCGCGCTCGTCCAGACGGAGGTCGTAGGTAAGTGGGCCATTACCGATCGTCGTCGTGGCACGGTTGCCGGTAGCGAGTAGTCCCTTACCTACGCTGTCGTACACTGTTGCACTGGTCGGTGAGTCGGTCTCGATGGCCAGTTCTACGGATCGTTCCGTTCCGACGGCCCCGGGTTCCGGGAGTCGGCGATCGACCCGGGGAGGATCCGCGATCCCGACCTGTACGGCGGCGACGACGAGCGCGACGAGCGCCGGCCCGACGACGGCATTGAGCGCCCGAGGGCCGAACTCTGCGGCCATATAGACCCCCCCGACGATCAGCGCGATTACGACGACGCCGCGACGTGTCGGCTTCATCGACAACGCCCCCTCATTCGATCGGTACCGATGTGAGTGCATTCTCGACGACATCCGTACCCGATCTGCTCCCGTCGCCGGTTCGGATCCGGTGTGAGAACACGACCGGCGCTTCCGTCTTGATGTCGTCGGGGAGGACATACTCCCGTCCGGAGAACGCCGCCCGTGCCTGTGCTGCACGGAGGAGCGATACCGTCGCGCGGGGGCTGGCCCCGAGTTCCGCGTGCTCGCGCGTGTACGTCGCAAGTCGCGTCGCGTACTCACGAATGGGTGCCTCGATCGTTACCTCTGCGACTGCCTGTCGTGCGCCAACGAGCGTCGCCGTGTCGGTGACCGGGGCGAGCGATTCGATCGGATGCGTCCCGACGACCCGGTCAAGCATCTCGGCCTCGTCCTCGGGCTCCGGATACCCCAGCTGAAGCTTCTTCGTAAAGCGGTCGATCTCCGCGAGCGGCAGATCGTAGGTCCGATCGGGTTCGACCGCGTTCTGTGTCGCGATCACGGTGTATGGCCGCGGCAACGGGCGTGTCTCGCCGTCCACCGTCACTTGCTGTTCTTCCATGGCTTCGAGCAAGGCGCTCTGGGTCTTTGGCGGAGCGCGGTTGATCTCGTCGCCCAGAACGACGTTTGCGAACACCGGCCCCGGCTGGAACTCGAACTCCCGTCGCTGCTTGTTGAATACGTTCACACCGGTAATATCGGAGGGGAGGAGATCGGGCGTGAACTGGACGCGTTTGAACCGACAGTCGACGGACCGGGCGATCGACCGGGCGAGCATCGTCTTGCCGACGCCGGGGACGTCTTCGAGCAGCACGTGACCCCGAGCGAGCATCGTGACGACCACGTGTTCGATCACGTCGTCCTGACCGACGATCACTCGCTTCACGTTGTCGACGACCGATGACGCGAGCGGCTGGATGTCCTCTATCGGGATTGTTTGCACATCGGTAGACTGCTGTGAGGGCTCGAATACGTCGGGAGAGTTAGCATCCGTCATTGTTTCAGAGTGCGTTCCCGCAACCACGACCAGCAGGCGCGGGGAGAGCTATGTCCTGTTCGGTTCCCTGAGTAAAAGTCTTTGTGACGGAATACACCGACTAGAGCCAGTCTAGATGTGATCTACGAGATCACAGACCGCGTCGGCGTCGGCGACGATAAACGCATCCTCGTGCAGTGCATCCTCGTCAGTGGGGAGAAAGAGCCGCTGATCGCGATTCAGTCGGTCGACTGTCACGACATCGAGTTCCGCTGGCTCGTAGCCCAGATCGGTTTCGATGTCGGGATCCATACGAAGTCGCTCCCAGTCACGTCGCGTCGCTCCGTCCATGGTATCACCGATCACCGATTGGTTCGACTGCGATAGGCGATGCCTGTTCGCACTCGGGGCCGTTACAACTGCCAGTATCGATCTCGTTAGTGGTGTCTCCGTTGCCAGTGATGGCGACTCCATCGGTCTCCCACTCCCCGTCGAGATGCCCGATTGCCGGAACTCCGTCGCTTTCGTTGTACACGCGAGTGTCGGTGATGATGCCGCTACCCCCACCGTCACGTGGGTTGATCTCGATCGGAGCGTGCGGAAGCTCGTTGTAGACGTCACAGTCCCGGATCGTGATGTTTCTGCCCGTACTCTCCGTTCCTTCCCGAACCCAGATGCCACGCATGTTGACGCTTTGGTCGCTCCCCCACTTGTCATCGTGTTGGGTAGTTAGCACGACGGTCGCACTCTCGACCGTGGAGTTCGTGCCGCTAATGCGGATGTTCGCGATGTTGTTATTTTTGTATAGCCCACCGATCACCGTGACTTCGCCGTCGTTCCCGTTGGACCCGCCCGGCGCACTAGCGTACAGACCGTTGTCGGGGAACGACTCGAACCAGCAGTGTTCGAGTACGGCGACACCTGCGTGTTCGGGTCGGACGAACACTCCTTCTCCGTAGTCGTTGCTTCCGTCGGGGCGCGCAACACGTCGAAGCCTCACCTCGTCGCCCTCGGACGCCTGGAGGGTTATGTTCCCGTTACCACCCGCGACGCCGCGCCAGACGATGTTATCGAGCAGGAGATCGCCGCCGTTTGCGGAGAGCACCTCGGAGAAATTGTAGCCATCGCCGTGATCGAAGACGACATCGCCAAACTCGCCTTCTCCCCGGACTGTAACGTCCGCATAGCCATCACCCAGACCGCGGGTGAACGCGCTTGTCGAGTAGTCGTATCTACCAGCCGGGACGATGATCTCTAGACCGTCTTCGATATAGTCCGAGAGCCAGGCTCCGACATCGTCACCCTCCGACAATCCCTCTTCACCGAGATCGATTACGTCCGAATCCTGCACCGCTTCCGGTTCATCGGCCTGGAACCCACCCGTTTCTTCGAGTGCAACTGCCTCCTCCGTGTCGTCCGAACTCCCTGTGCCGAACAGTAGGGCGGACGTACCGAGCAAGAGACCACCACTGCCGATTCCGGACAGGTACGAGCGACGACTGTAGGTTTCGATTGACGGTACGTCCGTATCAGTATCCTCTGCCATGTCCGGGTAAGATCGGAGTATAATAAAAACGCTTTTCGCGGATTGACAAGCGTTGTATCGAACTCCAACGGTTCTTACCACTGATTGGTTACGGATACCTGCCTCCGAGTTACGGAGAACCGACCCGATCAGTGAACCTACCTGTCCGAACTGGTGGTGAGTGCTGACGCGCGAAGCAAGCGCTTATTCGTAGTATTCCATCTTTACCGTACCCCGGCAGTCCGATAATTGACTGCTACCTGAGGAGTAATACCGCGTCAAACAGAACCACGCTGATGACTGGGATGGGAGACACACTGGCATTCAGAGATCCCGTATACCCCGGTAAGCTCCGCTTAGAACACCGATCGTCGGTGTTCTTGTCAGAGAGAGTAGTAGTACTCGCCTTCGCGTTTCTGTTCGCGGTCCAGTTGGCTTTCGGGCTTGTTGATCCGCGGTCGGCCAACGCGCTCGTCGCGGCGGAACGTGATATCCAGGTTCGAGAGGAACTCGTTCATCCCCGACCGCATCGCCTGGGGCTGGCCCGCACGACCGTGCTCGGCGGGCTCGCCGTCGAACACCATCAGCCGGTCCGCCAGCAGATCCATCATATAGATGTCGTGGTCGATGACCATCACGGTTGCACTCTGCTGTTCGGCGTACCGCCGGATCGCGCTCGCGGCCTGCACGCGCTGTTCGACGTCGAGGTGGGCCGACGGTTCGTCGAGCAGGTAGAGGTCGGCCGAGTCCGACAGACAGGCCGCGATGGCGACCCGCTGGCGCTCACCGCCGGAGAGGTCGGTGAGGTTCTGCTCCATGATCCGTTCCAGCTGGAGCGGCTGGGCGATCTCGGTGTCCCAGTACGAGGAACCAAACTGATCGGTGATCGACGAGAGGAAGGCGTCGACGCGCATCGGCTGGTCGATGTCGATGTACTGGGGCTTGTACGAGATGTCGAGCGCGACGTCGAGGTCGCCCTCGTCGGGCTCCAGGGATCCGGCGAGCATCTTCGCGAACGTCGATTTACCGATCCCGTTCGGGCCGACGATCCCGAGCACCTCGTTTTTCCGGATCGTCCCCCCCTCAACGTCGAGGCTGAACTCGCCCTCACCGTAGCTCTTTGTAACGTCGGGATACTCCGCGAGCGTCTGTGCGCGGTTAACGGGCCGGGGGGCGTGTTCCTCGAACTCGATCGGGCTCGGCCGGATCCGCATGTTCTCGTTGTCGAGGTAGCCCGCGAGATACTCGTTGATACCGTTGCGGACCGACTTTGGTGGCGTAACGACACCGTACGCGCCCGGACTCCCGTAGGCTATATGGAGGGAATCGGCAAGCAGGTCGAGAATTGCCAGGTCGTGCTCGACGACCAGCATCGATTTATTTTCCTCGTCAGCGAGTTCGCGGATCAGCCGGGCGACGGTCATCCGCTGGCCGATGTCGAGGTACGGCGTGATCTCGTCGAGGAAATAGAAGTCAGCCTCGCGTGCGAGACACGCTGCGATGGCGACCCGCTGGAGCTCCCCGCCGGAGATGCTGTCGATGTCCTGATCCATTACGGGGCCGATCTCCATACGATCGATCAGGTAGTCGAGTTCGCCCCGCTCGTCCGTGTGTTCGAGCAGTTCCCGCGTGTTCCCATCGAACTGGCCGGGGATCTCATCGACGTACTGGGGCTTTCGGGAGACCTTGACGTCGCCGTCGCGGACTGCGGCGATGTAGTCCTGTAACTCCGTCCCGCGATACCGTTCCAGAACGTCGTCCCAGTCCGGTGGCGACTCGTGGTTACCCTGATTGGGTACCATCTCGCCCGCGAGGATGCGGACGGCTGTGGTCTTCCCGATGCCGTTCGGGCCGAGGATACCGGTAACCTTGCCCTCTTCGGGGATCGGCAGCCCGTACAGTGAGAATGCGTTTTCCCCGTAGCGATGGGCTGGATCGTCGTCGAGCTCCTGGGGGAGATTGATGATTTCGATGGCGTCGAACGGGCACTTTTCGACGCAGATACCGCAGGTTTCACCCAGACAGATCTCCTCGGAGATGTGGACCTGATCGGGCTGGCCCTCCCGGGTCTCCTCGCCACGCAGCGTGATACACTCCTTGCCGGTTCGGTTCGGCGGGCAGTAGTTCTTGCACTCGTAGTTACACCGGTCCGGCTGACACCGTTCGAGATCGACGACTGCAATGCTGTCGTCCGCCATGTTAGAGCGAAAAGCCGGTCGTCAGCATAATGCCCCACGTGACGAACCAGAAGGCGAAGGTCATGAACGCAACAAAGAGGTAATCCTTCGCACCCCCGAAGTCGTCGTACCCGAGCAGGTCGTAGAGGGGGATCTGTGCGATAATCGCGACGACCACGACGAGCTGGGCCATACCGTCGCCCGCGGCCTCCGCTCCCGGACCGCCAACGTACAGCGACCCGAACGCTGCGGCGACGCCCGCAAGTGCGGTGATCGTCGTGATCGTTACCGCCCGGAGGTGCTGGGCCTTCGGGCTGGCAGTTTCGGTCGACATACTGCATAGTCGGATATCACCGGTAAAAAGGCGTTCGTTCCAGCACTGGCGTCTGGCTGCACTGCTCTTTTGCTCAGTGGGGCCAAAAGAGTGGAGTCGCGGGAGCCACACCGATTGCATCCAACTGTCCTGACGGATCCGAACGTGGGTCCTCAGTTTAGCCGAGGATGTACTTTGCGGCGGGGTACTTTTCGATGAGTGGTTCACCGGCGATCTCTATCTGTTCGATGTGTTTGTCGAGGCCGAGGATTCGGCCTGCGCCGAAGGCGGCCACCGCCAGGAAGACGACGGCGTAGATGAGCGTCGAGTCGAAGACGGCGAGCCACTCTGCGGGCCAGCCGCCGAGGTAGAACAGCGCCATCTGCATGGCACCGCCGAGGGCGGCGAGGCGAACGAACGCGCCGGTGATGAGTGCGAGGCCGATCAGGACCTGCGTCAGTGGGACGATTACGTTGACGAATTCCATGAACAGCCCACTCTCGGCCATTAGTGCGAACAGGCCGCTGGCGGGGCTGACTGCGTCGACGTTGGCGAGGTAGCCGCCGGCGTCGAAGGCCTCGCCGCTGAAGATGGCGTATTTGCCGAGTCCTGCAAAGAGGATCATGCCGCCGATCATGACCCGGAGTAGGACGACGAACCACGCGCTCAGAGCGTGTGGCTGGCCTTCGAGGTTAATTCCCGCGTACTGGCTTTCGAGTCGGTTTTGTGATTTCGTGGACATCGTAATCTACCTCGTGCAATTATACATAATCAAGGAGAATACCTGCGCGTTTAGGCGCAGGATGAATCCGACAACTCTGAGTCAATCTACGCTGCAATAGCCACTTTGAGATTTGACAATCCATAGCTTAAACTGACAGGCAATCCTACGTATGGGTAGGAATCAGGCTGGGAACAGAGTGATTCCCACCAGTCCTACGATGGCGGCCTGTCCGCCCCAAGCAATGAGACAGTAATCGGAACCAGTCGATGACCGCCCGGTTCTTCTCTGAATCGGTCGCGGAGTTGACTGCTGTACGCATGGAGAAAGTAACTCCGAGTCTGTTGACGCTGACTCGACCCTCGCCGGGCAAAAACAACCACGAGGGTCGATGAACGCCGAGGATAGGAGTACCGGGGGCTTGGCACTCCCAGCAGTCCCACCCGCCACAGTCCGTGAACCCCACACGGATTCTCACCGTACTGGGGTTCGGTGGGACTGGAGACCTGAAATCTCCAACGCTCAGGATTCCTCCGCGTTTACGCGGAGGAGGATGTCAACAGTTGGCCGGCCACCCTCTTGAACGGTAAAAGTGGTTCCCACTAACTGGGAACCACCAGTTCTCGCGCGACGATCTCACGTCTGTCCAACCGTCGAGTGCAGTGCCCCCGGCGCTGGAAGGAAACGCATTTGCCCGCCCGTCCCAGGATATCTGTTGATGGCACTCGCCGAGGACCTCGCCGACTTCGAGCTCTCCGACTTTGCGGACGCGTTCGCGTTCGAGTCGTTCAACCGGATGCAACAGGAGGCCCTGCCCGGGTTGCTCGGGAGCGACGAGAACGTCGTCGCCAGCGCGCCGACCGCGAGCGGCAAGACCGCACTCGCCGAGCTGGCGATCTGTCGGGCGCTTGCCAACGGCGGAACCGCGCTTTTTGTCGCCCCCCTCCGTGCGCTGACCAACGAGAAGGAGGCCGACTGGGAGCGCTTCGAGGAACTCGGCTACTCCGTGTACGTCGTCACCGGCGAGCGGGACCTGAATCCCCGGCGTGCGCGTCGGGCCGACATCCTCGTAATGACGCCCGAAAAGACCGACTCGGCGACCCGCAAACACGACAGCCGCCGCTACGACTTCATTACCGACATCGACGTCTGCGTCATCGACGAGGTCCATCTGCTCGACTCCGATCGCCGCGGAAGCGTCCTCGAAGTGACGATCTCGCGACTCCGGCGGCTCTGTGAACCCCGCGTCGTCGCGCTCTCGGCGACGATGCCGAACATCGACGACGTGGCGGCGTGGCTCGACGCTCCCGCCGAAACCACCTTCGAATTCGGCGACGAGTATCGGCCGGTCGACCTGCACGCCGACGTGCGCACGTACACACACGGGGAGAACTCCTTTGCCGACAAGTACCGCCGGCTCTACCGGGCGATGGATCTGGCCGAACCCCACATCGACGACGGCGGGCAGGCGCTCGTCTTCGTCTCCTCGCGCCAGGACACCGTCCAGGCCGCAAAGAAGGCACGCGACGAGATCGCCGAACGCGACCTGGAGATGGGCGCACGCGGCGAGTACGACTACCATACCGAGACCCAGCAACTGGAAAACGACACCCTGCGCAAGTCCGCGCTCGATGGGGTTGGCTTCCACCACGCGGGGCTCTCGAAAAACGACAAGGACCTCGTAGAGGAGTGGTTCCGACAGGGACAGATCCAGCTCCTCTTTTCGACGTCGACGCTCGCGTGGGGAGTCAACCTTCCCGCTCGCTGTGTGGTGATTCGTGACACGAAGTATCACGACCCGCTGGAAGGTGAAGTCGACATGAGCCCGCTGGATGTGCTCCAGATGCTCGGACGGGCGGGCCGTCCCGGCTACGACGACGTGGGCTACGGCTGGATCGTCTGTGATCGCGCCGACGCCGACAAGTACCGGAAACTTCTGCGGGACGGCAAGGAGATCGAATCCCAGTTAGCGGAGGATCTCGACGCCCACCTCAACGCCGAGATCGCCATGGGGACGATCCGCGATCTCGACGACGTGATGGACTGGCTCGAAACGACGTTCTACTACCAGCGCGCCCAGAGCGCCCCCTCGAAATACGGGTTCGAGAACCTCCGCGAGCGCGTCCGCGAGACGCTCTCGGAACTGGTCGAGGCTGGCTTCGTCGAGACCGACGAACTGGGCGTCGATCCAACGCCGCTGGGACGGCTCGCGTCGAAGTACTACCTGCGGCTCGATACGGCCGAGCGGTTTCACGACCTCGCGACGGCAGAGCGTCAGGATGTCGACACCGTCCTCGAAGCGGTCGCGACCGCCGAGGAGTTCGACAGCGTCAACGCCCGCCAGTCCGAGCGTGACGCCATCTCGGCTGTACTCTCTGGCAAAACCTACACTGACGACGTGGATGCTGGCCAGCGAAAAGTACTTGCAATCCTGCACTCCTCGATGACCGGCTCGACACCCGCAGACCTGACCAGCGATGCGTGGGTAATCCGGCAGAACTCCGTCCGGCTGGTGTCCGCACTCGGGGCCTTCTGCAGGCGCTTTGCTGACCCCCAGACCGCCAACCTCGTCCGGCGCGTCGAGGCGCGCCTCGACCACGGGGTCAGCGAGGGGGCTGTGGGTCTAACTGCAGTCGACGGGATCGGGTCGGGCCGGGCCAGCAAACTCGCTGCCGAGGGGATCACGACACCCGGGGAAGTCATCGCCGTGGGCGTGGACGGCCTCGTCGCCGCCGGGCTCTCCGAGGGCGTCGCCGAGCGCGTCATCGAGTCCGCGGGCGAACTGCCAGCCATCGAGATCGAGTGGGGCTCGTTTCCCGACTCGATCCCACACGGGCAAAACGAGATGTGCGAGGTCACGGTCCGAACTGTGGCGGGTAACGCCGCGGTCGGCGTGCGCGTCACGGTCAACGACATCGAGATGACTGCTGACGAAACGTACCTGAGCGACGAACTTGCCGTCCCGGTCGGGGTCTTCGGCGGCGACGAGTCGCCGCTGGAGTACGCCGTCGAAGTGTCGTTCCCCGAGTTGCCGCTGTTGCCCGTGCGGGACTCGCGAAGCGTCGACGTAGAGCGACCCTAGCGGTCGCCCGCAACGACGTCCAGCACCGTCTCCCGGAGCTCTCCTGGCCCCTCGGCGACGATGTCCGCGTCGGAGAAATCCATACCGGGGTTGATTTCGGTTCGATACGCGATACTCGTCATCCCCGCACGATTTGCCGCCTCGACCCCGTTCTCGGAGTCCTCGACGGCGACACAGTCGGCCGGATCGACGTCGAGTTCGGCAGCGCCCGTCTCGTAGACCAGCGGCTCCGGCTTGCTGCGGCCGTCGATGGCGTTCCCGCTCACGACGGCGTCGAAGTACTCCCGGATGCCGAACCGATCGAGGACGATGTCGATCCAGTCGTGGGGCGATGAGGAGACGACCGCAAGTGCCACGCCGCGCTCCCGGAGCTCTTCGGCAAGCCCCTCGAAGCCCTCCAGCAGGCCGACGCGCTCGCCGTATAGCTCCTCGGCTGCCTCCTCGTAGTGGGCTTCGAACGTCTCGCGGTCCACCCGCAACTGATCGCCGTAGTGGGCTTCGAGGTAGTCGTAGATCTCCCGGTAGTTCATGCCCGTGATCTCCTCGTCCTCGACAACTCCCTCGCCGACTGCTTCGGGCAGGACCCGCTCCTCTTCGAGTTCGACCCAGTACTCCTCGGAGTCGACCAGTACGCCGTCCATGTCCCACAGCACTGCCTGCATATCCAACTGGTACACCGTCCCGCCGGATATACCCGCCGCCGCGGTACTGGGGGATGGTCCACAGGTTCAAGTACGAACCCGCGGCCAGAGCGGTCCATGTCCGAGACGGCCGATCCAGTTCTACCGGAAACCGACCACTCGATCCGCGTCTTCGCGGGCGAGTGTACCGCCATCTACGACAGCGACGGCCGCGAGGAGCATCGCGGCCATGTCACCGTGGTCGTCAAGCCCGACAATACCGTGCTGGTCCACGACGCCGATGGCTACCAGCCCGTGGCGTGGCTCACCCGCGCCGATTCGGTGACCTGTGCCCGCGACCGTGGGTTCTCGGTGACAGCCCGCTCTGGCGAGGAGACGCTCCGGGTCGTCGGCCACAGTGAGGACGGCTACGCCAGCTATCCGGCGACCGAAGCGGGCGTGCCGGTCGGCTCCTGTCCCGACTGCGGGCGCTCGCTCGTCCGTGCGAGCGGCGCAGTGTCCTGTCTGGGCTGTGGCAACCGGTACGGGCTTCCCGCCGGTGCGTCGATCCGATCGGAACACTGTGAGTGTGGCCTCCCCCGGCTTCGGGCCGAACGCGGTCTCCCCTTCGATATCTGCATGGATCGGGAGTGTGAGTCCCTCGACGCCGCGGTCCGCGAGGAGTTCGACCGGGCGTGGGACTGTCCGGAGTGTGGCGACGATCTTCGGATCCTTCGCCGGGGCGGGCTGATCGCCGGCTGTGACTCCTATCCCGACTGCGAGACGGGTTTTTCGATCCCCGCGGGGACGATCGTCGGCACCTGTGGCTGTGACCTCCCGCTGTTCGAGACGCCGACTGGGCGGCGGTGCCTCGATGCGACGTGTGAGGCCAGCGAACTGCCCGGGCCGTGACCGGGTGGCTGTCCCATCTCCGGTCGACCGGCCCCATTCCGGACCGTAGCACCTTTGCCCGCAGGCGGGCGAGAGTCTCCCAATGGAAGGCACACTCCGCGACGGCGTCGTCCACCTCTCGGGCAACGCGCGCCAGCAGTTCTACGATGCCCGCGGATACGGCTATCCCACCGGCGGAAACGACATCGCCCTTGCCCCGGTCGAGGCGGCCCATCTCCTCTTTCGCGGGGATCTGGAGGCGATCCTCGACGACGATCGACGGCTCGGCTTCCGGGAGTTTCTCACCCAGCCGGGACGCGAGCGCTTTGGCCTGCGCTTTCTGGTCTATGCCGACCTGCGCGCACGCGGGTTCTATCTCTCGCCTGCCCGAGATCGCTGGACGCCGAGTTCGGCCGACCTCGGGAGTATCGATTTCGTCGTCTACCCTCGCGGTAAGGGACCCGAGGACGGGCGCACCGAGTACCGAATCCGGGTCGTCGGCGAGCGCCAGGGTGTCGCGGCGTCCTCGCTGGGGGAGTGCACCCTCGCCATCGTCGACGAGGAAAGCGAGATCACCTACTTCGCGACGGACAGTCCCGCGATCGAGGGGTCGACGACGGTCGACCTGCCAGAGAGCGTTCCGGCAGTACTCTTCGCGGACCGGGCGATCTGCTGGGAGCCGCCCGAACGACTCCACGAGAGCGGTTTCTACGGCCAGCCACTCGCAGAACGGAACGCCGAGGAGATCCACGGGCTTCAGCTTTCGCTCGTCGAGGCCGCACAGCTCGCCGCCGCGGGCGCGATCGACATCGACGGGGGCTACGAGGCGGTCGTCGAGCGCGGCCGCGCCGTCGAAGGCGAGCGGTTCGACCGGCGGCTCTACACCTACTCCGTGCTCCGTGAACGCGGTGTCGTCCCCAAGACCGGCTTCAAGTTCGGCGCGGACTTTCGGACCTACGCCGACGTCGAGTCCGTCGAGGAGCTGAGCCACTCCGAACGCCTCGTCAGGGTGTTGCCGCCCGATCACGAGTTCGCTCCCCGAGATCTGTCGCTCGACATCCGACTGGCCCACGGCGTCCGCAAGGAGATGCTGTTTGCGCTGACCGAGGGCGAGGATATCGACTGGCTCGGCGTCGAACGAATCACGCCCTGAGGTTTTTGGGCTGGCGCGTCTCCCGAAACGAACGGTTTATGCGGCCGCCCGCACCACATTTCGGTAGTCGCACGGATGACCCGAAATACAGACTCCCGTGACGCCAATGTATCGCCGTCCGAACGAGACGCCCCGGACGGGCAGAACTGGCGTTCGTCGGCCGAGCTTCGG
The DNA here is from genome assembly GCF_023638055.1 of Natranaeroarchaeum aerophilus. NCBI lineage: Archaea > Methanobacteriati > Methanobacteriota > Halobacteria > Halobacteriales > Natronoarchaeaceae > Natranaeroarchaeum > Natranaeroarchaeum aerophilus. Next base: position 91,319 of record NZ_JAKRVY010000009.1, read on the forward strand.
ACCGACGGCGCGGGAGCCGACAGCGCCGCCGGAGCCGACGAGGTCGCGCTGGACCCGTGGGGTTCCTCGTCGGTCGCGGACTACCGCAAACTGTTCGAAAAGTTCGGGATCGCCGAATTCGAGGAGCTGCTTGACTCTGTGCCCAACCCCCACTACCTGATGCGCCGTGGCGTGATCTTCGGGCACCGTGATTACGAGCCGGTCGCCGCGGCGATGCGCGAGAACGAGCCGTTCGCCGTCCTTTCGGGCTTTATGCCGACGGGCGATCCCCACATCGGTCACAAGCTCGTCTTCGACGAGATCATCTGGCATCAACAGCAGGGCGGGGACGCCTACGGGCTGATCGCCGATCTGGAAGCCCACAGCGCCCGCGGGCTCACCTGGGACGAGATCGACGAGCACGCCGAGAGCTACATCCTCTCGCTGCTCGCGCTCGGCTTCGATCCCGAGAAAGGCACGCTCTATCGGCAGTCGGCAAACCGAGAGGTACAGGATCTGGCCTTCGAGCTGGGGATCGAGGCGAACTACTCGGAACTCGGCTCGATCTACGGCTTCGACGGCGAGACTGACGTCTCGCACATGCAAAGCGTCGTCACGCAGATGGCCGACATCCTCTACCCGCAGGTCGCCGACGAGCCCAAGCCGACGGTGATCCCGGTCGGTCCCGATCAAGATCCGCATATGCGTCTCGCACGGGACCTGGCCGCTCGAACCCGATTCTTCGGCGTTACCGAGGCGTACGCGAGCTTCGAGGCAACCGAGGACGAACGCGAACTGATCGCCGAGGCGTACGCAGCGCTCGACGGCGAGGCGGCCCGCACCGACGACGAGCGAGATACCGTTCGCTGCGAGGACGTCGCCGACTGGCTCCGCGAGCACGAACCAGCGCCCGAGGACGAGCGCCAGTCAGCCATCGAGAAACTCGATGCTGCGGGCAAGGAGCCGGTTCGCCCGCGCGTCCGGCTGCTTGATCGGAACGCCACCGAGGACGCCTTCGAGGCGCTGATCGACGCGGTCGAGGGCGAGAAACGCGTCTACGAGAATCACGTCGACACGTTCGAGGTCTCCCGTGAGGATGCCGACGAGCTCGCCCGGCAGGTCGAACTCGACCACGGCGGCTACGGCTTCCTGCCGCCGTCGTCGATCTACCACCGCTTTATGACCGGTCTCACCGGCGGCAAGATGTCATCCTCGATCCCAGCGAGCCACATCTCGCTGCTGGACGATCCCGAGGAGGGGTACGACAAGGTCAAATCGGCCACCACGGGCGGGCGTGAGACCGCCGAAAAGCAGCGCGAACTCGGTGGGAAAGCCGACGAGTGTCCTGTCTACGAGCTGTACGCCTATCTGCTCGCTGACGATGACGACGAGTTCGCAACGGAGGTCTACGAGGAGTGTGTCGGCGGCGAACGCCTCTGTGGCGGCTGCAAGGAACAGGCGGCAGAGCTGATGGCCGAGTTCCTCGAAGAGCATCAGGAGAAACGCGCCGAGTGGGCCGACAAACTCGACGAACTGGATATCGAGCTCGATAGCGATCGGGCACGCCGATAGCCCACGATCGACGAATCGTTTTCGCTCGCCCGCCGTGGAATTTTTCACTCCGCTTGCAGTACCCGTAGCTATGTCTACACGTCTCGACACCCTCAGACACCCCGAGTACACCGGCGAGAATCGGTGTACACCCTGTACCGTGGTCAACGTCTGTATTGCGGCTCTGCTGGCGGTGGCGGTCGGCGTGGCGTTTCCGCTGGCCGGCGTCGTCGTCTTCGTCCTCTCGCTGGCGGCGATCTACCTCCGCGGGTATCTGGTACCCGGAACGCCCACGCTGACGAAACGGTATCTCCCCAACCGGGTGCTGGCGCTGTTCGACAAGGCACCCGACTCGACCGACGAGTTCGTCCCAGCAGCCGACGCCGCTGCTATGGACGACAGGGGCGACGACGGCACTGCCGAGAGCCCGTCAGTCGAGGCCGGGCACGGGGCGACGCCGGGTACTCCCGATGCGACGGCGACCGGAGCGAATCCCGAGACGGCGTCGTCGACTGACCCCGCCGATGACGCCGACGCGCCCGAGCCCGATATCGTTCCCGAGCAACTCCTCGGCGACCTCGGCGTCGTCGAGCCCTGCGAGTCGGTCGACGACCTCTGTCTCACCGAGGCCTTCGAGCGGGCGTGGCTCGACGCCACCGAGCGCCATCGCGAGGACGTCACCGATCCCGAGCTCCTCGCGCCGCTTTTTGACGCCGACGCCGAGCGGATCGAGGTTACCGACAACGAGGAGTCCGTCGTCGTCGAGGCAACCGGTGTCGGCCGCCAGCGCTGGCTCTCGACGGGCGCGTTGCTCGCCGATGCGACGGCGAACGAGCTGCTGCTGGCAGAACACGACCGCTGGGCCGCGCTTGCGCCACACCAGCGACTCCCCATTTTGAAGGCGCTCAGATCGTTCCTGCCGACCTGCCCGCTCTGTGAGGGGTCGATCGAGATGGGCGAGGAGACGGTCGAGTCCTGTTGTCGCTCGTGGGAAGTCGTAGCGGTGGCCTGTAACGATTGCGAGCAGCGGTATCTGGAAGTCGACGCGAAAACGATCGAGGGGGCAGTGGAGTAGCGATCTCCGACTGTGCCGCCGGTCGCTCAACCAGGGAACGTGACTCAGGACGATTACGCTCCGTCGTCGAGCCAGTCGGCGTCGTCCGGCTCGGCACGGTGATCGCCGACTGTTGCCCGGTTGACTTCGCCGACTCGATCGGCAACCGTCTCGACGAGTTCGGTCAGCGGTTCGGCGACGGCGCTTTCCGTGTCAGTGACCGCCGGCCGTCCAGTGCCTTCGGCACCGAGATCCGGGTGGACGGGTAGCCGCCCCAGCAGGTCGACACCGTAGTCCTCGACGATCCCGTCCGCGCCATCGCGACCGAACACCTCGTGGGTATCATCACAGTTCGGACACTGGAACGCGCTCATGTTTTCGACGACACCGAGCACCTCGGTATCGTGCTGTGCGAACAGCTCTAACCCCTTGCGGGCATCGTCGACGGCCATCTGCTGTGGCGTCGTGACGATCACTGCGCCGGTAACAGGGACGCTCTGAAGCAGGTTTAGTGAGGCGTCGCCAGTCCCCGGCGGCAGATCGACGATCAGATAATCCAGACGCCCCCACTCCACGTCCTCGACAAACTGCATGAGGACGTTGTTCACCATCGGGCCACGGAGCACTGCTGGGTCGTCCTCGTTTTCCGTGAGAAAGCGCATACTGATGACGCTGATCCCGTCCGAACTCGGCGGAATGAGACGCTGGTCGTCCGTCAGTGACGGCTCGTCCTCGACGTTGAGGATCCGCGGCACGTTGGGACCGTGAATATCCGCGTCCAGGATTCCGACACGGGCGCCGAGGTCATTCAACCCTGCAGCGAGATTCGTCGCGACGGTGGTCTTTCCGACCCCGCCTTTGCCACTTGCGACCGCAATCACGTTCTTGATGTCCGGATACACTTCAGTATCGAAGCCGACCGACTCGTCGACGTCGGCCTGGAGCTGGGGTTCCAGACCCAGTTCCGCGATTGCATCGCGGATCCGCTCGCCAAGCTCCATTTCGCCCGGCGCGTACGGCGTGTTCAGCGCCAGCGAGACGTACGCCGTTCCGTCGTCGACTGTCACTTCGTTTATCAGCCCCAGGGACACGATATCGTCGTCTAGCTGTGGGTCGGTTACTGTGCCGAGCCGGTCGAGAAGTTCACGTTCTGATGTCATGGATGGTCAGTGCGATCCGCGTCTTTCGTTCCTAGTTAGGTCAGTAGCGGTATATGATACCAGTCGGTTTTCATCTGGTGGGAACAATCGACAGGGGAGCTATGTTCCAGACTCGCAAAGCTTTTTATTTTACCATTGCAGTACATGCGGGTATGGCATCCGAACCCACGTGCCCGGCCAGCGTCGCCACGCAGCCATCGACCGACAGTACTGGGTTCGGCTTTTTCTCCACGACGTGATCGATCGGTGGATTCGCGCCGACGGCCTCGCGCCCGACGCCCGATGAAACTGACCGAGAAATCGGAACCGGTAACTGACAACCACGCAGTCTAAGACATATGAACCCATGAGACTTCCAGCATCACAGGTCGCGGTCATAGAGGCCGCAAGTGCAGACGAGGCACAGACGATCGACCAGCTAGCGTCGGCGACAGGCGAAAAACCCGAGACCGTCACCGGCGCGGCGTTCGACCTCGAAGCCGATGGGCTCGTCACGATCGAGGAGGACGTCGAGGAGAGCGTCGAACTCACCGAGGAGGGCCAGCAATATCTCGATGACGGTCTCCCCGAAGTTCGGCTGTACGAAGCGGCGATCGATCTCGACGCCGCCGCCGACTCGGTTTCGATGGGGCAGGTGATCGGGTCGTCCGGCCTCGGGGGCAACGCCGTCGACATCGCGCTCTCGAACTACGCCCGGAAAGGCTACGGCGCGATCGACAGCGGCGAGATCACGGCCGATCCGGCTGCCGATCCGAACGCCGATACCGAAGCCGCTGCACTCGCTTCTATTGAGACCGATGATCCGGATTCGGTCGACGCCGAGACGCTCGACCAGCTCGACCACCGTGGACTCGTCGACCGTAGCGAGCGGACTGTTCGCTCGGTGCAACTCACTGACGATGGCGTCACCGCGCTGATGGAGGGCGTCGAGGCGGCCGAAACCGTCGACCGGCTCACTCCCGAGCTGCTCACCAGCGGCGAGTGGGAATCCGTGGAGTTCACCGAGTACAACGTCGAGGCCGACGCCCCCGAGTACGGCGGCGGGAAAGAACACATCCTCCGCCAGACCGCAAACCGCGTCAAGGACGTCCTCGTCGGCATGGGCTTCCAGGAGATGGAAGGCCCACACGTCGACGCGGACTTCTGGATCAACGACTGTCTGTTCATGCCCCAGGACCATCCCGCCAGGACCCACTGGGACCGCTTTGCCATGGATGAGCCCCGGGAGATCGACGAGCTCCCCCCGGATCTGGTCGAGCGCGTCGAACGCGCCCATCGCGAGGGCGTCGGCGAGCACGGCGACGGCTATCACTCGCCGTGGGACGAGGACTTCGCGCGTGCGCTGGCGCTCCGTGGCCATACCACCAGCCTCTCCACCCGGTATCTCTCCGGCGAGCAGGTCGGCGAGCTTGAACCGCCCCAGCGATATTTCAGCGTCGAGAAGGTCTACCGGAACGACACGCTCGATCCGACCCACCTCCTGGAGTTCTTCCAGATCGAGGGCTGGGTGATGGCCAAAGATCTCTCCGTACGTGATCTGATGGGCACCTTCGAGGAGTTTTACGCCCAGTTCGGGATCACCGACATCGAGTTCAAACCGCACTACAACCCCTACACAGAGCCGAGCTTCGAGCTCTTTGGCACCCATCCCGAGACGGGCGAACTGATCGAGATCGGCAACAGCGGCATCTTCCGCGAGGAGATGCTCGAACCGCTGGGCGTCGAGTGTGACGTAATGGCCTGGGGGCTCGCGCTGGAACGCCTGCTCATGCTGATCTACGGCTTCGAGGACATCCGCGACGTCCACGGCACGCTGTGTGATCTCGAACTGCTGCGAGAAACCGAGGTGATGTACTGATGCCAACAGTCGATGTCGACCCCGACGAACTGCGCGAGTTGACCGACCACGAGGAGAAATCCGACGAACAGCTCAAAGACGACCTGTTCTCGCTTGGCCTCGAGTACGAGGGCTCGACCGAGGACGGCGAGTTCGAACTGGAGTTCGCTCCCGACCGGCTGGACCGGCTTTCAGTCGAGGGGATCGCCCGCTCGCTGCGGTACCAGTACGGCGACGACCGCGGCGTCCACGTCCCGAACACGAACGATGCCGACTGGGTCATCGAGGTCGAGGACGCACCCGAGGGCCGTCCCTACGTCACTGGTGCGGTGATCCGGGGCGTCAACCTGAGCGAGGACGCGCTGGACTCGCTGATCCAGCTCCAGGAGAAGCTTCACGCCACGATGGGTCGCAAGCGCGCGAAAGGTGCGATCGGTATTCACGATCTCACGATGCTGAAGGGCACGTCACTCGACCCCACTGCGGGCGAGGAGCGAACGACCAACAGCATCCGGTACACGAGCGTTGACCCCGAGGGTGACCGGTTCGTGGCCCTTGATTCTGACCGGGAGCTCACGCCCGCAGATGTACTCGAAGAACATCCGACAGGCCAGACGTACGCCGACCTCGTGAGCGAGTACGAGCGGTATCCCGCTATCTACGACGACATCGGGCTGTTCTCGTTCCCACCCGTGATCAACGGTCGACGGACCGAGGTGTCGACTGACTCCCGGGATCTGTTCGTCGAGTTGACCGGGACCGACCAGTGGACGATCGACCGGATGTGTGCGATCATCTGTTATGCCCTCGACGCCCGTGGCGCAACGATCGAGGACGTCGTCGTGGAGTATCCCAATCGCGAACTCCACAGGCCGGATTTTGAGGTGTCCGAAAAAGAGGTCTCACACGATCGGATCGAGACACTGCTCGGAGTGGACTTCGACCCCGAGGAAGTGATCGACCTCTTCGAGCGGTCCGGTCTCGACGCCGAGACTACCGAAGACGACGACGGCAATCTCGTGTACGACGTGACGATCCCACCGTACCGGGTCGATGTGCTTCACCCGCTGGATCTCGTCGACGACATCGGTCGGGCGTACGGATTCAACGATCTCGAACCGCGGTATCCCGAGGTGAGCACCGTGGGTGGTCGACACGAGCGTTCGCGCCTCGAAGACGCCGTGCGAACCCAGCTGGTCGGTCTCGGTTTCGAGGACATGCTCAACTTCTACATGATCAACGAGGCCGAGAACTTCGATCGGATGGGGATCTCCCCGGAAGACGACGCCCTCGGCGCGGCGACGCCGACCACGATCAAGAACCCCTACAGCGAGGACTACACCATGCTCCGGACGTGGGTGCTGCCCTCCCTGCTGATGGTGCTCGAAGGGAACACCCACCGGAGTTACCCGCAGGATCTCGCCGAAATCGGTCTCGCCGCGCAGGTCGACGGGTCCGAGAACACGAACGTCGCGGAACACCGGGCTGTTGCTGGCGTTCTTGCCCGGCACGACGCGACCTACGAGGATGCGAAGGGACGGCTTCAGACGCTGGCCCGGAACTTCGGCGTCGAACTGGAGACGCCACTGACGACGCACCCGAGCTTCATCGATGGACGGACTGCGGACATCGTGATCGATGGGACGGCTGTGGGTGTCGTCGGTGAAATACATCCCGAGGTACTGGTCGAACACGAACTCGAACTTCCCGTCTCGGCGTTCGAGCTACGGCTCGACGCGCTGCAGTAGCGAACAGGCACCACTCCGTATCCGTAGCGAGTCGTGGTGCGCTCTGCGCCCCACGCTACGGCGCCGGTCAGTACACGCACGGCTCTGGCTTCGTATTCGTACAAAAAGCTGTTCTCCCCGTCCGGTTACAGGTCCACGCCAACGGCCTCCTCGACCGAGTCGAACCCGTCCCGCTCCAGCAGTTCTAACAGCCCCTCGTTGATTTCGCGTGCAAGTCCAGGGCCTTCGTAGACCAGTCCAGTATAGAGCTGGACGACGCTTGCGCCAGCACGGATCTTTTTGTAGGCTCCTTCGGCGTCAGAGATGCCACCGACACCGATTACCGGGACATCGGTCCGCTCCGAGACGAACTTCACTGTCTCCGTTCCTCTGTTTTCGATCGGTTTTCCGGAGAGCCCACCCTCTTCGGCGGCGTTCGGGTTCCGTAGCGAGTCGCCACGCTCGGTTGTCGTATTGATGGCGATAACGCCGTCGAGATCAAGGTCGTTGACCACTGCGAGAGCGTCTTCGATCGATCCCTCCGGGAGATCCGGTGAGAGCTTCACCAGCAGTGGATCCGCACCCAGTTCCGTGAGCCGCCCGAGAATCCGTTCCAGGTGCTCGCGGTTCTGCAACTCTCTGAGGCCTGGCGTGTTCGGACTGGAGACGTTCACGACAAAGTAGTCGCCGTGTTCGGCTACGCGCTCGTACGTGTACGCGTAATCATCCGCAGCCTCCTCCAGGGGCGTCGACTTTGACTTCCCGATGTTCACACCGATAGGGACGTCCGGGAGATCGAGACGTTGCATCCGTGCCCCGATCTCGTCTGCACCGTCGTTGTTGAATCCCATTCGGTTGATTAGCGCCTTATCCTCGGGTAATCGGAACATTCGAGGTCGAGGATTTCCGGGCTGTTTTTCGGCAGTAACGCCGCCGATTTCGACGTGGCCAAAGCCGAGTGCACTGAGCATCGACGGTGCCTCTGCGTTCTTGTCGAACCCCGCAGCGACACCGACCGGTGTGGGAAATTCGAGATCCCACAGGTCCACGCAGAGCCGAGCGTCGTCGACCGCGTATCGGCGCTCTACCCACTGCTCGACCGACGTACCCTGTGTAACCGTCAGCCCCGTGTGGACGATATTGTGGGCTGTCTCTGCTGGGAGTCTAAAAAAAAGCGGCTTTGCAATACTGTACACGTCCATCGTATGTTGTCGTCGAGCGTTCGATTATAAATCTCCCGAAGGATCTATACTGTCGGTACGGCGATTCAGAAGTCGTGTTCTACTTCGTCTTGGTCGGCTTTTTGAATGATAATCTTGTCCTCGCGCACGCGAACAAACACTTCGTCGCCGATATCCATCCCGGCGACCGCCAGTTCGTCTTCGTGCAGGTTAATGTGGACGTTGTGGTACTCGCCGTCTTCACCTTTCGCACCGCTGGGACTGAGCTTCTTTTTCCGTACCATCAGGGAGTTCTATGACGAGATTCGATACACGATATACTTAAGTGTTTTCTACGACCGCAGGAACGCATCCGTGCGCACGTATCCTTTTGCCCTACATATTGGCCCAGTCTTGTCTGTGTCGTCCGTTTTCACGGCAGAATACGTGATTAAAAAAGTTAGTATTATATATGATAAACTGAACGGGCTTCCCGTCGGGGATATATTTATATTGAACCATGCGTTCGGTTCGCATGGAGGCGACAAATCATGGTACGAGAAGACGGTAAACGAAACTTTGCACTGCGCGAGGAAGAAGGCGAAGAGCCGAGCGTGTTTTCCGGAAACACTCCCCGACAGGCTGCACTGAAGGCAGCACGACGGCTCAATCCGGCCCCCTCAGAAGAGGATGCTGACACGACCGAGCTCCGGCTCAGAGAGAAAGGGACCGACAAGGTTCACATCTATGAGGGCTGGGCGTGGAACGAGGAGGCTCCCGATGACAAACCCGACTGGATGCCCGAGGAGATCACTGAGGCGAACGTCTCGAAAGAAGGGATTGATCACATCGACGAGTAAGCCCCTCAGAGGCAGCATTTTGGCCCGGTGCCTGGTGAAGTAATACGGTTCGTAACGACTTTTTGCTCCTGTCCCGATTGATCTTCTGCGCGGCCATCTCTCGGCCCGACCACACGCACGATGCGCGGAATGAGTGGCCGACCTCCAGCCGCGCAATATTCTCACGAGCTAGCGTCGTCTATGCGCTCCTTCCGCGTCGTTTCGTTGTTGTACTTTCGAGTGAGTCACTATGTTCCCATGGTACTCGTTTTCGATGACGGATTCGTTCGACGGTCTTAAGTTTACCACCGGCTTCCGACAGTATGCAATCGACGTGACGCAGTCCGGATCCATCGCAACGCTCGGTGGCTCCGGCCGTCCCTGATTCGGAGACAGGTACGTCTCGCAACTCACACGCCATGGCGAAACGACGCCCTTAAGTGTGAAAGCGACGTATCGATTCACTGCGCACAACGGTTCCGTCGGTTCGTTCGACGGAACAACAATCCGATGCCCTTAAGTGGTTAAGGGCACTCGGATTGAATGCGAACGACACGACGCGACCGACGGCCCGTTCAACTCGGGTCTCAGTCGCTTGGACCAGACGAAGACGCTTCGAAGGCCTTAAGGGCTTTCTCGGAGTACGATTTGGTCCGGAAGAGATGAGGATTCCACCCCTGCGGTCCGCCGTACACGATGGAATCTGATGTTAGCTTTGGTAGTTCGGCGACATCCGGGCGCTCGTGCCTGGTCGTCGCCGGATTACGGACTCATGCAATGTTACAAACGCGATCTCGTTCCCAGTTCGGGAACGAATGGTGACGCCTTCCCTCTGGGAAGGCATCCCGCCTAACCGCCCCCACCAGGGGGCACATTCCGGTTGATCCTGCCGGAGGCCATTGCTATGGGGATCCGATTTAGCCATGCTAGTCGCACGAGTTCAGACTCGTGGCGGAAAGCTCAGTAACACGTGGCCAAACTACCCTCTGGACGAGCATACTCTCGGGAAACTGAGGCTAATACTCGATACCGTTCCGCTGCTGGAACTGCACGGAACCGCAAACGCTCCGGCGCCAGAGGCTGTGGCTGCGGCCGATTAGGTAGACGGTGGGGTAACGGCCCACCGTGCCAGTAATCGGTACGGGTTGTGAGAGCAAGAGCCCGGAGACGGTATCTGAGACAAGATACCGGGCCCTACGGGGCGCAGCAGGCGCGAAACCTTTACACTGCACGACAGTGCGATAAGGGGATCCCCAGTGCGAGGGCATATAGTCCTCGCTTTTCACCACCGTAGGGAGGTGGTGGAACAAGAGCTGGGCAAGACCGGTGCCAGCCGCCGCGGTAATACCGGCAGCTCAAGTGATGGCCGCGATTATTGGGCCTAAAGCGTCCGTAGCCTGCCAGGTAAGTTTATCGGGAAATCTACATGCTCAACATGTAGGCGGCCGGTGAAACCTGCCTGGCTTGGGACTGGATGGCTCGAGGGGTACGACCGGGGTAGGAGTGAAATCCTATAATCCTGGTCGGACCACCGGTGGCGAAAGCGCCTCGAGAAGACAGATCCGACGGTGAGGGACGAAAGCCAAGGTCACGAACCGGATTAGATACCCGGGTAGTCTTGGCCGTAAACGATGCCCGTTAGGTGTGGCACAGGCTACGAGCCTGTGCTGTGCCGCAGTGAAGACGATAAACGGGCCGCCTGGGAAGTACGTCCGCAAGGATGAAACTTAAAGGAATTGGCGGGGGAGCACTACAACCGGAGGAGCCTGCGGTTTAATTGGACTCAACGCCGGACATCTCACCAGCATCGACAACAGGAGTGACGATCAGTGTGATGAGCTTATCAGACCTGTTGAGAGGAGGTGCATGGCCGCCGTCAGCTCGTACCGTGAGGCGTCCTGTTAAGTCAGGCAACGAGCGAGACCCGCATCCTTAATTGCCAGCACTGGCTTGCGCCAGGTGGGTACATTAGGGAGACTGCCGTGGCTAACACGGAGGAAGGAACGGGCAACGGTAGGTCAGTATGCCCCGAATGTGCTGGGCTACACGCGGGCTACAATGGTCGAGACAGTGGGATGCAACCCCGAAAGGGGGCGCTAATCTCCGAAACTCGATCGTAGTTCGGATTGAGGGCTGAAACTCGCCCTCATGAAGCTGGATTCGGTAGTAATCGCCGCTCAGAAGGCGGCGGTGAATACGTCCCTGCTCCTTGCACACACCGCCCGTCAAAGCACCCGAGTGGGGTCCGGATGAGGCCTGGTTCCCAGGTCGAATCTGGGCTCCGCAAGGGGGCTTAAGTCGTAACAAGGTAGCCGTAGGGGAATCTGCGGCTGGATCACCTCCACTGACCGGGATCGGGGCGACGCCCCGACCCACCTACATACTCATAGTCCGCATGCCGGCGACGCCACCACGAGCGTCCGGGCGCTAACGAACTATCAAAGCTAACACCTGCACACACCGCTCCTTCGAGTACAGCTCGAAGGAGTGGGCCCATAGCTCAGTGGTAGAGTGCCTCCTTTGCAAGGAGGATGCCCAGGGTTCGAATCCCTGTGGGTCCATGGCTCGTACCGAATCGAGAACCGTTGCCCTTATACGGGAACGGGCACTCGGTTGGGTACGAAGCGAAACTGATGCACCATCCCGTGCAAGCGCGGATGGGAAGGGTTGAACACTCGGCTAGACCACCCCGGGTGTGAGGAAACCATGTGTACGTGCGATCCAGACGTCCACTGGACCAGTTCCGCAGACAGCGAGTCTGCTCTAACGTGGTCCAACACAGACGACACACGAATTATTTGCGTGGCTACAACGCTGACTGGTGAATAGCTCGGCTCGAGAGCCGACGACGGACGTGCCAAGCTGC